>JBIIZV010000021.1:0-10396 GCA_044346095.1 Candidatus Nanopelagicales bacterium | reverse complement strand
CTGTTAGCTGCGCTAATCATCGTCTACACAGCCGTTGAACGAATCATTACGCCTCGTGAACTTGAACAAATTGGCTGGGGCTTAACAATCTCAACAGTTGCTGCCTTGATTAATGGTGGTGCCGCATTGATTCTGTTGCGGGCTGGAAAGCTTCACCGATCACCAGTTCTTGTCGCTGATGGCAAACACTTAATGACAGATGTCTGGACTTCTGCGGGCGTCATTGTTGGTGTTGGTTTGGTTGTTGTAACCGGTTGGAATCGCCTAGATGGCATCGTGGCATTGGCCGTTGGCCTAAACATTATTGTTACGGGAGTAAATCTACTTCGCAGCAGTACCGCGGGTTTGATGGATAAAGCACTATCTGATGAAGATCACGTAAAGATTGTGAAGGTCTTAACTAAGTACGAAAGTGACGAAGTTAAATTCCATGAACTACAAACTCGGGAAGCGGGACGGCAACGCTTTGTTTCTATGCATGTGCTAGTTCCCGGTGCTTGGACAATTCAAAAGGGTCATGATCTTTCTGAAAATCTAGAAGCAGACATAATTGCTGAGCTTCCCAACACACTCGTTACAACTCACGTTGAACCGCTAGAAGATGAGCGGTCCTGGGCTGACCAAACCGAAGGCCAGTATCGCTGGCGCTAGCTTTGGGAAACTTCCTTAGCGACCCGACGTTCAGTAAAGAAAGACATCAGTGGGATTGTGCCCGCAAGCATGATCAAAATTGTTTTGCCGAATGACCACTTCAATTTCGTTGACAACATGAAAGTTGCCACTACATAAACTGGGAACAAATATCCGTGCGCTGTCCAAGCGGCTGCATAAAACGGAGGCTCTGGGTTTTCCAATACTCGAACTGAGATTAGGAACGCTGTCAGAATCAAAAGAACTGAACCAACAACTACCGCCATGATTCGGTAGAACATCCACTGCTTTGCAAAATCTTCACGATTCATTGTCATGTCCTAAGTCTGCATTGCTTTTGGCGATTTCTGCGAATTCCAACTCGTCCCGCGCCACTCTGAACCACATCATTGCCACAATTCCTGCAAAGAACAGCCAGTTAAATGTGTAGGCAACGTTTTGCCAATTCAAGCCCTTAACTACTGGCTCAGTGAAAATGGGGCTCACTAGTTCGAGTGAATCGGACTTAGAGGTTGCAACTAAATATCCGTCGTGTGCGATGGTTCTGGAATTCTCCACAATCAAATCTGTAGTTAATGGCGCAATGCCATTTACTAACTTGAGCCCAGGAACATCCTCACTAGGTTGCATCACACCAGTTACTGTTTCCATACCGCTGGCTAATTCAATTTGATCTGGAGTTTCGGTAAATCCTCGGACAACGCCCAAACTAGATTCATCTGCAAGTTCCATAATGTCCACTACCCAATAACCAACGGGAACCGCCCAAGAGACCACGGCTTCAGTTTCTGGATCCGGGTTGACCATTGATTGACCATCAACAACTCGTTCAGGCATCAAGATTCTTTCGTCAGGTTGCCAGGTTCCAGTGACTGATGTTGGAACCGCAACTGAAGAAGCAGGTAAGTAATCTCGCAGCGGACTTAATTCTTCAAACGAGGGTGCAGTTGCATTTGCTGGCGGAACATAAGCCTGAGCTCTATCCCATTGCCAATACGCCAGACCTACGCACGCAATAAATGAAAATGCGCCAAGCGCATGTATCGCAATCAGGCGAATTGAAAAATGGCGCTTCATAACTTCTTATTGTTCGTCAGTGTCCTGCTCGAAGTTAACTTTCTTTATGTGACGATTGAAGCTGAACATCAAGATCACAACTGCGATGGTGAGAATCAGCAAAACTATTCCACCAATTGGACCCGGGTTAACAGTAGTTGGATCGAGAATTGTCGATGACGGAAACGGCTCTGGCGAAGTTCCCGCAATTGAAGTGATTAACCTAAACATCTACGCTCCCCTAAGTCCTTCAAATAAATCTGTCTCTTCCACAATTTCACCAATTCGTGAAATAGCAAGTTCATAATCTTCAGTCGGCCAAATTTCGATAAGTTTTTCATTTGGGATTGCAAACCAGCTGCCATTTGGATCAATTTGAGTTTCGTGAGCTTTTAGCGCTGCTTCTCGAATTGGGAACCAGTTAGCGCAATCGATTCGTGCCGTGACGCGATCCGTTACTAAGTCTTCGTCTTCCCACTCGTCGAGCCATTCTTGATATGGCGAATCAATTCCTAAGTCTTGGCATGCCTCATGCATAGTTTGGACGCGTAGTTTTGAAAATCCATGGTGGTAATAAAGTTTTGCAGCCGCCCAAGGTTCTTGATCAGTTTTGTAATTAGGATTGGCAGCTTGCTCCCAAGCAAACATTGAAACTTCATGAGTTCTGATGTGATCTGGATGTGGGTAGCCACCATTTTCGTCATAAGTAGTGATTACGTGCGGCTTAAACTCTCGAACGATTTCTACTAACGGGGCGCTAACAGTTTCAAGTGGCAAGTCAGCAAAGCATCCTTTTGGAAGCGGAGGCTTTGGATCACCATCTGGCCAACCAGAATCTTCAAAGCCCAACCAACGATGTGAGACGCCAAGAATTTCAGCTGCTCGCTTCATTTCGTCTTTGCGCACTTCATAGATAGATCTATCTCCGAGTTCAAAGCCAGGATTGAGAATGTCGCCACGTTCTCCGCCGGTGCAACTCACGACCATGATCTGCACACCTTCACTGATGTACTTTGCCGTAGATGCTGCGCCTTTGCTGGATTCATCATCTGGATGAGCGTGGACGGCAAGCAATCGAAGTGGTTCGTCTTTTGCGGGCAAACACTTTTCCACACCAGAAGTTGTGAGGTTAGTTTGCGCCATGCCTCTATTCTCCACTATCTCGTTCAAGGACGTATTCTGGAGGGAGTATGCCAAACAATTCAAACCTTCCAGAGCACATCCAAGTTCGTTATGGTGTGCGGCGCCGACGCGTAGTCCCGGTATTAATCGGAGTCCTGATTGCTGGTGTTATTTCCGGAAGCCTTGCCTATGGTGCGTTTCGCCAACAGAATCCCAGCGTGAGCGAGCAGCTCCTGACCTTCGAAGTTGTGTCACCAACACAAGTTAATGTGACGTGGGAGTTGGCTCGCGGTCCCGAGCTTGCAACTTACTGTGTTCTTCGGGCTCAAGATATTTCTCGCACTGATGTGGGATACGCAACGGTAACGATTGCTGGTGGCAGTGAATATGAACAAATCACCTACCCATTAACCACCAATGGCCAGGCTGTACTGGCTGAAGTTCTGGGCTGCTCAAACTCCGAAAACATGCGGGTTCCCCCGGCAAATTTCCCACCAGGCGTGAAGATTCCAGAGCAGGTAGCGCCTGGAGTCGCACCAACTAGCTAAATACGCGTAATCTCTATCGAATGAACGAAGTTTGGTTGACGCAAGAGGCATACGATCGGCTCAAGGCTGAGCTGGAGCATCGCAGTGGCGAATTTCGCGAAGAGATTAAGGCACGTATCACTGCCGCTCGCGAAGAAGGCGACTTAAAGGAAAACGGCGGCTATCACGCAGCTCGCGAAGAGCAAGGCAAGAACGAAGGTCGCGTTCGCCAGCTAACAAAGATGTTGGAAGCTGCTCAAATTGGTACGCCTGATATTCAAGAAGGCATAGTTTCGCAAGGCATGGTCGTAACTGTTAACTTTCCTGACTTAGATGACACTGAAACATTTCTGCTTGGTTCACGCGAAGAAGCTGCGCATACTTCAATTGATGTCTACTCACCAACTAGTCCAATGGGCGCAGCGGTGCTTAATCAAGAAGTTGGCGCAGAGATTTCCTACGAAACCCCATCAGGAAAAACTCTGCGCATCGTAATCGTTGCGGCAGAACTTTACGTTCCTTAGTCCTACTTATTGCGGGTTTTAAATGCTCGCACTGCAAGTGGCGCAAAGATTGCCAACAGCAAGAAACAGTAGGCAAATGAAAGTTCTACTGGGTAGCGCTCTGGGAATGAATCTCCCAGCAGTGGCGTTGGATTGCCAAACAGCTGGCGAGCTGCAAGCGCTAAACAGGAAACCGGATTCCACAACACAAACGGTTGCAACCATTCAGGCATAGTTGCAACGGGCGTGAAAATATTTGAAGCAAATGTGAATGGGAAAATCCATGCCAAACCTGCAGTGCCAGCAACTTCAGAGTTAGGCATGTGCAGCCCAATCCAAGCACCGACCCAGGTGATCGCATAAGCAAACGAAGCAAACATTAGGTAAGCCAAAGCAGCGTCTGAAAATCCGTTATGGATTCTCCAGCCAACAGCAAGGCCGGTGATGGAAAGAATTGCGATCACCAAAATGTTTTGCAGCAGCGAAGCCAAAGTGTGTCCAGTTAAAACTGCGCCTGGTCGCATTGGCAACGAACGGAATCTGTCCATGATGCCCTTACTGGCATCTTCGGTAATTCCAACGGTGATTCCAGCAACGGCAAACATAACGGTCTGGGCCAGGATTCCTGGAATCAAGTATTCGCGGTATGCCTGCGCTCCACCGGGACCAACATCAATTGCGCCACCAAACACGAATGCAAATAACAAAACAAACATGACTGGCTGAATCAGTGCAAAGAAAAGTGATTCCGGAACGCGCGTGATCTTTAGCAGATGTCTACGTGACACTGCGATGCTGTCAGTTATCAACCAACCGAAGCGGGGACGAGGTGCTGTTTCTTCCTTAACGGAATCTGTTGTCAAAGTACTCATGGTTATCTTCTACCCCTTCGTCCACGGCGTCCCTTAGCAGGCCCTGCAACTTCTTCTGTCTTTTCTGTTACATGTCCAGTCAAACTTAGGAACACATCATCAAGTGTTGGTCGGCGCAGCGCAATGTCAGCAATTGAAATATTGTTCTCGTCCAGTTTGCGAACTATGTTCACAATCGCAGTGGATCCACCAGCTACTGGCAAGAGAATTGTTTTGGTTAGATCCTCAGTTATTGCTGGAGCCGAGCCAAATTCGGAAATCGCAATTGCGGCTTTGGATACATCTTCAGCAGAGTCAACGACAATCTCAATTCGATCTCCGCCAACTTGGGATTTAAGTTCGTTGGAAGTTCCCTTTGCAATTACGTTTCCGTGATCAAGTACGACAATGCGGTTAGCTAATTGATCGGCTTCTTCCAGGTACTGAGTTGTAAGTAGAACTGTGGTTCCTTCTGCAATCAAATCTTCAATTACCGACCACATGCCTTGACGGCTGCGGGGGTCAAGTCCAGTTGTTGGTTCGTCCAAGAACAAAACATTTGGACGACCGATTAATGAAGCAGCAAGGTCAAGACGACGACGCATACCGCCGGAGTAGCCTTTGATGCCACGATCAGCGGCATCAGATAAATCAAATCGATCAAGAAGTTCAGCTGCGCGCTTTGCGGCATCAAACTTACTTAAATGAAATAGTCGACCAAAAAGTTCTAGGTTTTCCCGACCAGTTAAATACTCATCTACTGCGGCGTACTGTCCAGTTAGTCCAATAACGCTACGTACCTCGTCGGGTTGGGTTACAACGTCAAACCCGCCAACGCTTGCCGAGCCACTGTCTGCCTGCAGCAGAGTAGCCAGGATTCTTACCGTGGTGGTTTTACCTGAACCGTTAGGTCCCAGAAGTCCAAGTACGGTGCCTTGCTCAACTTCAATGTCGATTCCATTGAGTGCAATTACTTCGCCGTAGGCCTTGGTCAATCCAGACGCTTTAATAGCCAGTGTCATGTTCGCTTAAATCCTTAAAAATGTTTCCCGATAGCCCTAACTTACCAGTGCCACTGTGCCCAAAATTCCTTGGATACAAGCCATACGTGTGCAGTTGTGTGCAAGGTCACCTTAGATTGCTAGAAATTAGATTGTTGAGCGAAGACGTGCCAATATTGACCAGTGCAACCCGTGACTCTAGAAGACATTAATGATGCTGCCAAGCTGCTCGATGGCGTAATTAAAAAAACTCCATCCATTAGTGCAGGCTGGATTGAAAAGAAGTACGGCGTTGACGTCACATTTAAGTGTGAAAACCTACAGCGCGCTGGATCTTTTAAAATTCGTGGTGCCTATAACCGCATCGCTCGACTTTCCGCAGACGAACGCAGTAAAGGTGTTGTTGCTGCAAGCGCTGGAAATCACGCTCAAGGTGTAGCTCTAGCTGCTCAGATCTTAGGCATTAAGTCCACGATCTTTATGCCAGAAGGTGCGACTCTTCCTAAGTACCAAGCAACAGTTGGATACGGTGCCGAAGTAATTTTTCATGGCAAAACTATTGATGAAGCGCTGATGGCTGCCAGCGAGTTTTCAAATGAAACTGGCGCGGTATTCATTCACCCGTTCGATCATGAACACATTGTTGCTGGGCAAGGCACTATGGGCCTAGAAATTTTGGAACAAAACCCTGACGTTAAGACCATTGTGGTTTGCACCGGTGGCGGCGGCTTACTTGCTGGCACTGCGCTTGCAATAAAAAGTTTGCGACCAGACATCAAAGTAATCGGTGTTCAAGCAGAAATGGCTGCTGCGTATCCCCCATCTCTTGCCGCTGGCTCTCCGCAAATGCTGCCAAAAATGTCAACAATGGCTGACGGTATCGCAGTTGGAAGACCTGGAGACGTTCCATTCCAAATAATTCAGCAGCATGTTGATGAAATTCGTACCGTAAGTGAAGCTTCGCTAGCACGCGCACTTCTCCTGACTTTGGAACGTAGCAAGCTACAGGTTGAAGCCGGTGGCATCGCAGCAGTTGCCGCCATCCTGGATGATCCAGATTCATTCGAAGGACCAGTTGTTGCATCTCTTTCGGGTGGCAACATTGATCCCCTGCTGCTTAGCCGAGTAATGCGAACTGGTCTTGCGACGTCAGGCAGATTCTTAATGGTGCAAGTTAGATTGTCTGACCAACCAGGATCGCTTGCAAAGCTTCTAGCTTGTGTGGCTGAACTTGGAACCAACATTATTCAAACTTCACACACTCGCATGAACCCAGCATTGGCGATTAGTGAAGTTGATGTTGAAGTTGAACTTGAAACTCGTGGCTTTGAACATCGTGAGCAAATTCTGGCTGCGATTGTAGCCCATGGTTTTGAAATTGTGACTTACTACTAAAAATGCGCAAACTACTCGATCGATACTTCAAAGATCTTCCTGGCGAAGTTGCGGTACTTACTGCTGTTGCCTTTTGCGTTGCTCTCGGGTTTGGAATTGTTGCGCCAATCATTCCGGTGTTCGCTCAAACCTTTGAAGTTTCAGCTTTGGCTGCCAGTTCAGTAATCAGTGTTTTTGCTCTAATGCGATTCATTAGTGCCGCACCAAGTGGTTGGTTAGTAAACAGATTTGGCGAACGTAGCGTGCTTTGGATTGGACTAAGTATTGTTTCGCTTTCCAGTGCTTTGGCTGGCTTTTCCCAAACTTTTGAGCAACTGATTTTTCTTCGCGGTATTGGTGGCACTGGCTCAGCAATGTTCACAGTTTCTTCTATGTCTTTGCTGCTACGCACAGTCGATGGCGCGCATCGCGGCCGAGCAGCCAGCACTTATCAAGGTGGTTTCCTATTTGGAGGTCTAGCTGGTCCTGCTGTTGGTGGACTGGTTGTAGGCCTAAGCATCCGAGCACCATTCTTTGTTTATGCAGCAACACTTAGCTTGGCTGCGCTGACTGCTTACTTCGCGCTGCCAAAGGGTCTGGGTCATCCGACAAAAGACACTTCCGAACCTGCAGAACTACAAGAGCCACCTATGGCACTTAAGGCTGCACTCAAGTTCCGGGCTTATTGGACTGCGTTGGTAGTTAATCTCTCAAATGGCATGACCTCATTTGGTTTGCGATCTGCCTTGATTCCGCTATTCGTGGTTTCGGTTCTGCAAAAGAGTCCGGCAACTTCAAGTTACGGATTCTTGGCAACTAGCGTCGTGCAAGCGTCATTGTTGCTACCTGCTGGACGAATGACAGACACCAGAGGCCGCAAGCCATCGATGATCATTGGAACCGTATTCCTTGTCGTGTCCATGCTTTGTTTAGTTGTAAGCGAGACGTTAGTTGGGTTCTACGCAGCCATGGTTGCCATGGGTGTGAGCGCTGCATTCTTGGGTGGAGCGCCATCTGCAGTTGTTGGTGACATTGTCGATGGCCGCAAGGGTGGTCCAGTTGTTGCTACCTATCAAATGATGAGTGACCTGGGAATTATTATTGGTCCGCTTTTGTTTGGTTACTTAGCAGACTCAACTGGTGGTTTTGCTTGGCCATTCATTGCAAGCTTGATGGTTGCAAGCGCTACAAGTGTTCTGGTTATGTTCATGCCAGAAACTAGAAAACCAAAAGCCGCAGAAGCGTTAGCTGCTTAACGTTGCAATCTCTGGCAACAAGATTCCAGTGTGTGCGTGGCAGTCATAGCCATTTGGATTCTTGATCAGATACTGCTGGTGATATTCCTCGGCGTACCAGAACTTAAAGTTGCTAGCTGGAGCTAACTCGGAAGTAATTGGATCAAAGCCTTTACCAACTAAAACGTCGTTGTAAGCATTGCGAGATTCAGTTACCCACTTTTCTTGCTCTGGAGTTGTCCAGTAAACGGCACTGCGGTACTGCGTACCAATGTCATTGCCTTGGCGATTTCCTTGGGTTGGATCATGATTTTCCCAAAAACATTTCAGCAAGTCATAAATTGAAGTCTGAGATGGATCGTAGGCAACTAAAACAATTTCTGAATGACCTGTGGATCCAGTGCAAACCATTGGGTAGGTTGGATCACTTGCGGTGCCACCCATGTAACCAACTGCGGTACTAACTACACCTGGCAGGTTCCAGAGCTTTTTCTCAGCACCCCAGAAGCAACCCATTCCGAAGTAAATGACTTCAGTACCTTGCGGCCATGGGCCATGAATATCAGTTCCTAGAACCAAGTGTGTTTCGCTCATGGCTCTACTTTGCCAAGGAATAGAAGTTTTCGCACATGCAAAAAGGGGCTGGCAGAGCCAACCCCTTTTGTTTGCTTGGAATTCTTACTCGTCGCCCGAGAAGATTGCGATCAAACGTAGTAGTTCGGTGTACAACCAAACCAAAGTGATTGCTAAACCAAAGGCCATTCTCCAGGCTTCCTTTTCCGGAGCGCCTTGAGCGATTGACTGAGTGATCATTTCAAAGTCCATAACTAGCGAGAATGAAGCAAGTCCAACACCAGCGATACATAGCAACATGCCTAGTCCGCCAACGCCGTAGAAGCCCCAGCCCTCACCTACGCCAAAGAAACTTGAGATCAAAGATGCAACGGCGATAACCAAGTAGGAAACCATGGCAACCATGAATACCTTCTTGAACTTGCCATTAACTTTGATGATCTGTGACTTGTAAAGAAACAACATGGTGCCGAACGCAATTAGCGTTCCCATAACAGCCTGGGACACCAAGTTCGGTGCAGTCTCTGCATATGCAGTTGCATACATCTTGCTTAGACCACCAAGGAATACACCTTCAGCAGCGCCGTATGCCAAAACTAGGCCTGGGCTAACCTGCTTCTTGAAAATGTTTGCAAAGGCAAGACCCAATCCGATGAAGAATGCAACAAAAGTCAGACCTGGGGTGGACCAGCCAACAAATGCACCAGCTAGTAGTAGCGCAAAAAGCATTCCGGTTTTTACGATGACATCATCCATTGTCAATCGAGCGCCAGAATATTCTGGTTGGGTTAGTGAACCTTGCTCAATTGTTTCGCCGCCAAAGCTTTCGCCTGTTGCGCGAATTAGAACTGGATTACGACTTGCCATGATTTTCCTCCCGTGGGACGAGTATCGTCACCATCTGCTTTGTTTCTACCCTGAATATAACCCGATAAACCTGGATTGGCTTATTCCTAGCCAACAGATCTAGCCCTAAATCCTAGGGAATTGGTACCCCTGGTCGGACTTGAACCGACACTGGCACGATTTTAAGTCGTGTGCCTCTAACCGATTGGGCTACAGGGGCGTGGTGTTTTCCACCGCTTAATCCTGACAGGTATTGCCAGAACTTCCTAACTGGGGTTGGAAACTAGGGCTCGGGCAATGCCATCGAGGATGTCGCGTTCCGAAACGACAACAACAGAAAGGCCAGTTCGAGCCATTATGCGATCCAATACCAATGCGCCCGAGCCAATTACATCAATTCGACCCTCGTGCATAGGACCTAAAGTTGCCCGCTGTTCCCGAGTCATAGTCAATAACTCCTGCGTCACGCGATGCACTTCGCTGGCAGAAATTCGACTGCCATGAATTGCTTCTGAGTCATACTCAGTAAGACCTAATGCCAGAGCTGCAACTGTTGTTACCGATCCAGCAAGGCCTATCAAACTTTTTGCTTCCGCGATTGGAACGGCTTGGTAGGCCTGGTCGATTGCAGCATCGATGTCTGCAGTAGCTGCAGCG
>JBIIZV010000147.1:0-3085 GCA_044346095.1 Candidatus Nanopelagicales bacterium | reverse complement strand
CTAGACCATTGCCATCGAGGGAATGGAACTCAGCAGTAAATACCGTTTCGGTTGTGTTCAGTAACTTGTGCTCAAGCGTTGACATTAGTGATCAACTCCTTGAGAAACTAATTCATCTGTGGTGTTCTTCCAGCCGGCTGGAGTCCAGCGATCCCGCTTAGTAAAGAAGTTCTTCCAAGACGAAGTTCCCTTTAGGCGATTATCAACTGGCGGACGTAAATGGTTGTATTCGTCCTTCCAAGATGACGGCAATGGCCAACCCTGAGTACGGTCATAAGCCTTAAGCCAGACACATTTCATCTCGGGCTTAACCTCACAATGACCATTTTCTCGCACGCCACCACATGGGCCATTGCGCAATGTCTTTGGGCAATTCATAGGGCAAGTCATGCCAGTTGAATGCAAAACACATTGCCCGCAGTCTTGGCAACCCCAAACGGGTCCCTTAACTACGTGCTCGATAGTGGCGATAAAGGTAGTCATGATTGGGTTTACTGGCCACGCTTAACGGCGATTAGTTCCTTAGCCTTGCGAACTGCAGTTGAGGCATCCGCTGCATAACCATCGGCGCCAACTACATCTGCGTATTCCTGGGTTACTGGAGCTCCACCAACCATGATGATCACGTCATCACGCATACCAGCCTTGGTAATTTCATGAATGTTTACCTTGAACATAGGCATTGTGGTTGTTAGGAATGCGGACATACCAACAACGTCTGGCTGATGTTCCTTGATCGCATCAATGAACTTCTCAGGTGCGCACTGAACTCCAATATCAATAACTTGGAAGCCAGCGCCTTCAAGCATGATGTTCACAAGGTTCTTGCCAATATCGTGAACGTCACCCTTAACAGTTCCCATTAGGAATGTCCCTACGGTCTCAGCACCAGTGTCTGCCAGTAGCGGACGAAGCACATCTAATGCGCCACTCATGGCACGGCCAGCAATCAACATCTCTGGAACGAAGTAGTCGCCGCGCTCGAAACGTGCGCCAACTTCTTCAAGTGACGGAATCAATGCATCGAACAGGATTGAGTCAGGAGTTAGTCCTGCATCAAGTCCCATGTGGGTTAGCTCTAGCACGCGAGGTGCATTGCCTTCCATGGTGCGTTCGTACATTTCCTTTAGGATTTCGTCGGGTGTCATGCCGCTCCTTCTTGTTGTAAGCCTTGCACTTGGTTAAGTTCTCTACGCATAAGTTGGGCGATGTGCAATTCATCGCCTGGAGTAATTCTCTCAGCCGGACCACTAACTGACAAAGCCGCGATTGCCTTACCGTTGGCACCTAGAACAGGAATCGCAACAGCAATCAAACCTTGTTCAAGTTCATTACGAATAACGGCATAACCAACTTCGCGAGCTTTTCGAACGTGCTGATCTAGTAATGCGAAATCTGTGATTGTTTCCGTAGTGCGCGGCGCCAAAGTGCTCGGCACGGTAGCTCCACCAAAGGCAATCAGAACTTTGCCGGCTGCTGAGCAGTGTGATGGCACGCTTTCGCCTACCCAGTTACGGCTTCCTAATAGATATGAGCCTTCAACCTGAGCGATGTTGTCGATGCCGTTATGTCCGGTTACCGCCAGGCTGACGGTTTCGTGAGTGATGTCGGCAATCCGTTCCATTGCTGGAGTTAGTGAGCCAATCAAAGCTGTGTAAGCGCCACCGCGAACCGCAAACTGGTTTAGTACTGGGCCGGCTTCAAAGCCGCCAACCGTACTTCGGGCAATTAGGCCACTTCGTTCCAAGGCGCTAAGGATGCGGGATGTTGTTCCCTTAGCCAGACCGGTGGCTGCAACTAATTCACTTAAAGTTTGCGGATCCTCAGAGTTGATAACTCGGATCAAAAGGTCACAGGCGCGATCGATGGATTGCGTTCCAGTTACTGGCTTTTCGCCTAACTCTTCGCTCATCTCGCCTCCCCCTATATAAGAGGTCAAATCCAGATTCGAAGCTTTAGATAAAGTTTCACGATCTGGAACCTATGTTCCACATCGTACGCTAACATATCGGGTATTCGTCAAGCCTTTTTGATGAAAAGTTACAAATTGTTTTGTAACTGGATAGCTGAACAACAGGAGCCCCTTATGTTCCAAAACAAGAGCCCACGTTATGAAATTCTTTCGCAGGACGCCATGGCAGTCCTGGATAAGGGTTGGCGACGCATAGTTTCCGAAATGGGAATTGAATTCATGCACGAACGCGCTTTAGACATGTTCCGAGCTGCTGGGCAAAAAGTTGAAGGCAACAACGTTAAGTTCGATCCGGAATGGATTCTGGAACAAGTTGCTAAGGCTCCCAGCGAATTCACATTGCAGGCACGCAACCCAGCGAAGAACGTCATCATCGGTGGCGACAATATGGTCTTTGCTGGAGTTTACGGGCCACCGTTTGTGCGTGACTTGGGCGAACGTCGCGACGGAACTATGGCTGACTTCCAAAACTTAACCAAGCTTGGCCATATGTTTGATGACCTTGATGTCTCAAGCAGCGTAGTTGTTGAGCCAAACGATGCGCATCTTGATACTCGGCACATCGACATGATCTACAACTTGATGACACTTAGCGACAAGCCATTCATGGGCAATGTTGTCACTGGTTTGAATGCACGAGACACAATCAAGATGGCTGAAATCATCTTTGGTTCTCGCGAAAGCATCGAGAAGACGCCAGCAATCATTTCTTTGATTAACTGCAACTCCCCGCTTCGCTGGGATGATCGCATGTTGGAATCACTATTTGAATACAGCGAAGCAGGTCAGCCTTGCGTTCTAACTCCATTCCTTTTGATGGGAGCAATGAGCCCTGTAACAATTCCGGCTTCCTTGGTTCAGCAGATTGCTGAAGCATTAAGCGGTATTGCGTTGGCACAGTTGGTTCGCCCAGGCTGCCCAGTTGTGTTTGGTTCATTCCTTTCAAACATTGATATGCAGTCCGGTTCCCCAATGTTTGGAACTCCTGAATCAGCAATGGGTCTGCTTTGCACTGGCCAGATTGCCCGTCACTTTAACTTGCCATTTCGTGGTGGTGGCGGACTAAATGCTGCCCAGACTGTTGATGCACAGGCGGGTTACCAAACCTTGATG
>JBIIZV010000146.1:0-3089 GCA_044346095.1 Candidatus Nanopelagicales bacterium | reverse complement strand
ACGGCTCCAATGCTCACAACGTGGCTCATCACTGTGATCCCAGCTGCCTGCATCAAAAAGCGCTTCGCAACTTCACCAAGAGCAACTCGAGCTGCAGTTTCCCGGGCGCTGGCGCGTTCCAAGATTGGGCGGGCATCAGTATGTGAGTACTTCTGCATTCCTGCCAGGTCAGCATGGCCTGGACGTGGTCGAGTTAGCGGTGCGTTGCGAGCAACACTTTCAAGATCTTCGGAAGACACTGGGTCAGCCGACATGACGTCCTGCCACTTTGGCCATTCGGAGTTTGCAATGTTTATAGCTACTGGACCGCCCTGGGTAAATCCATGCCGAATTCCACCGGTAATGGTGACCGCATCCTGTTCAAATTTCATACGTGCGCCACGACCAAAACCCAGTCGACGCCTAGCAAGCGCAGCGTCAATATCAGAAGTTTGCACTTCAATACCGGCCGGAAGGCCCTCAATGATTGCAGAAAGCGCAGGACCGTGTGATTCTCCAGCGGTCAACCAACGCAACATGCCCCTATTCTTTCACCTTTTAGGCAATAACACCGAATTGAAGGCCTAGATGGTACTTAATCCCCTAGTCAACAGTTCAGCATTAAGCGCTTCACGCATCTGCGTCACGGGTGCAGGCTTGCCTGTCATTAGCGTTACTTGATGACCTGCTTGATGGAGCAGCATGCTCAAGCCAGACACGATGGTTCCACCAGTAACCGCCCAAGAGGCAGCTAGTTGAGTTGGCCATGGATTGTAAACAACATCAAGAAGTAAACCCTTTGGCGAAATCACCTCGCGGGCAATCTCATCAAGTACACCTACGGGTGTGGTGTTGACTACTACATCCGCTTGCAACCAACCAGACTCATCTAGCTGGAGATGCGAGAAGTGGACATCAATCTCTCGAGCAATACTTGTCATACGTTCAACATCATTCGCATTGCGCGCAACGCATATCACTTCTTGCGCACCGAGCCGCTGTAGGGCAACCAGCGCAGATCGAGCTGTTGCACCCGAACCAAAGATAACCGCCGACGAAACTTCAGCTGAGCCCGCCTCTGAAACAGCATCGACCAACCCAAGTACGTCAGTGTTGAATGCCCTTACCCGATCTCCGAAAACCAAAGTATTGATGGCACCAGTAAATTCAGCAAGCTGGTCACAGGTGTCAGCAAAGTCAAAAGCGACTTCCTTGAGTGGCATCGTTAACGAAACTCCAAGCCAGTCTGCCTCAACAGAAGCTAAGAAGCTTCCAAGTTCTGACTCCGGTGTATCAATTGCTGAGTATGTGTGATCTAGTCCGAGTGCTCGATACGCAGCATTGTGAAGTACTGGTGAAAGTGAATGCGCAACTGGACTTCCTAGTACAGCGGCGCGCACTAGTAACACGCTCCTGCATTTGCTTCACAAAATGCCAAGAAGTCATCTTTCCAAATCAAGAACTCCGAATACGACCTAGTGAACTTGGTTTCCTGAGTATTCAGATCTACTGTGATGAAATAGAGCCAGTCCCCTGCAGCAGGATTCAATGCAGCTTCTAAAGCCTGGGCTCCCGGACTATCAATCGGAGTTGGCGGTAATCCTGGTCGCAGGTAAACGTTGTACGGCGTATCTTGATTAAGCAACTCAGTAGTAAGAATTACGTCGGTTTTACCTAGTCCGTAGTTAACACTTGAATCAAACTGAAGTGGCATTGGCTCCAGTAACCGGTTGTAAACAACGCGAGCGACTTTTGTGAAATCTCTAGGGTGACCTTCAACTTCAAGTAACGAGGCAACAATCACAATTTCATATGCGGTGCGACCCATTTGAGCAGCGCGAGCTTCCAGGTCAATTGACTTAGCTTCGACATTAAATCGGTCGATCATGGCGCCGATCATTTGTTCCGCAGTTGTTCCCGGTGGAAATTCATATGTCGCTGGAAACAAGAAACCTTCTGGATTGCCACCTGCATATGCTGGCAAACCTAAACTTTCGGCTTTGGCGATCGCGGCCTCAAAGTCGGCCAGGGGTATTCCAGTTTCGGTGGCAAGCGTGTTGATTGTCCAAGTAACGCGCTTGCCTTCTGGGATGACAATTTTTGTGACAACTCGATTTGCTGGATCAAGTAGTGCCAGGATTGCATCCGAACTCTTCATCTCGAGCAATAAGTTGTATGCGCCCGGAGCAATCGATGAGCTTTCAGGATTGTCGTTAGCGGCAGCGATAAAGCCATCAACTGACGCAACGACCCCTAAGCCTTTAAGACTGTTGCCAATCTGCGCCAAGGTTTCGCCAGACTCAATTTGTACTTGCACTGAACCAGAGCCAGGACCAGGAAAATCAGGAGCACCAGATAGTCGAGAAATAACCTGCGGAGTGATTAGGCCAATTGCTGCGATGACTACCAGCAAGATGACCAAAGTTTTTCCAAATGACTTCTTCTTTGATCGATGAGTAGGTGGCTTTTGTGGTGCTGAAGCATCATTAAACAAGTCAATGTTGCTCATCTATAGATTCACTACCTCTCCCACTAAAGATCCGGAGTTTCGCTCCGAAGCCAACGCATGTTCCAAAATAACGACTGCCGCCGCTTGATCTATTGCATCACGACTTTGCTTAACATTGCGACCTGCCTCATGCATTCCGCGTTGCGCACTGACAGTGCTCAATCTCTCGTCGATCAACCGTACTTGAGTATCGGAATCTTTGAGCTTCGACGCGACTTCACCAGCAAACTCGATTGCAGACTGAGTGCTTGCGGTGTCTTTGCCGGCGAGGCTAATTGGCTTACCGATGTATACACATATCGCGTGATGTTCCAGGAGTAAGTCCAAAACATGATTAACTGCTTCTGGTCCAGCCGAAATAGTTGTTAGCGGTGTGGCCAGCAAACCCTCTGCATCACATTTAGCTACACCAATTCGCACTGAACCAACATCAAGAGCAATGCGAACGCCAGTGATCATGTACTAGCTGCTAATTCCGTTGGTCGCTGCGGTGAATGCTGCGTCAAGATTAGAAGCGCCTGATCCGCCGCCCTGCGCCATCTCTGGACTGCCACCGCCCTTGCCATCAAGTGCCGGCAACATCGCCTTCAGAACGTTTGCT
>JBIIZV010000145.1:0-3096 GCA_044346095.1 Candidatus Nanopelagicales bacterium | reverse complement strand
ACGGCCACCATGCTGCTTAGTGCCCTGCCGGATTGCACCATGTATCTAAAGCCGGCAGCTAAACCAGATAACGCATTACGGAATTCATCGCGCATTGCAGACTCAACTAAGTGAGGTCCCAAGATATCCTTTGGAGTTATTCGCAAGGCAATCAGCGATGCTATTCCAGCAAAGATCGATCCAACGATCACCAATCCGGCATTTACCGAATCTGAGTTAGTAAGAATGTTTTGGGTAGCAAGTCCTAATGCAGCAGCAAGCGATGCAGCAGTAGTGCCAAGCGTGGGGAATAAAGCATTAGCTGGGACCAAGTCATCCCCATCAACGACATGGGGCAACGACGCAGATAGTGCTGCTTGCACGAATCGATTCAATCCCAAACTGATCAGAACCAGAACCGCCAACAGAGTATTTGCGGCGTGACCAGTGATAACAATTGCGATAGCAACCATCGTGACTATTCGCAGCCAATTTGCTCGAATCAAAATAGTTCGGCGAGACCAGCGATCAATAAAGACTCCGACGAATGGACCAATCACTGAATATGGCAGCAACAAAATTCCAAATGCTAAAGCGATCTTGCGCGGATCAGATTCACGTTGTGGAGAAAACAAAACAAACGTTGCCAAAGCAGTTTGAAGTAACCCATCACCGGCTTGGCCAAAAATTCGTACACCAAGCAACTCACGGGCATTGGCATGACGCAATACCGAGAAGGATTTGATGCTTGGTCGATTCACTTAAATCACGTTACCTCTAGATTCAATGAATTGCCGTTACTCAGAGGTAAACATCTAATTACAAACACTAAGGGCCCCCAGTTCAACTGGGAGCCCTTAGTTAAGGAGGCCGCTTTCGTGTTATTCACACCCGTTGCGCAACGGTTCTTGATATTTACTTACCTGCAGTTACCTACCTGCAATGAAGTCTTCGACTTCTTGACGGCACTTGGTGTCGTCGTACTGAACCGGTGGGCTCTTCATGAAGTAGCTTGATGCACTCAAGATTGGGCCACCAATGCCACGATCCTTTGCAATCTTGCAAGCACGAAGTGCGTCAATGATTACACCTGCAGAGTTTGGTGAATCCCAAACTTCTAACTTGTATTCAAGACTCAATGGCACATCGCCGAATGCGCGTCCTTCAAGACGAACGAATGCCCATTTGCGATCATCAAGCCAAGCAACGTAGTCACTTGGACCAATGTGAACATTGCGAGGATCGATTTTGTCACGCAACTGGGAAGTCACTGACTGTGTCTTTGAAATCTTCTTTGACTCCAGACGATCGCGCTCAAGCATGTTCATGAAGTCCATGTTGCCGCCAACGTTTAACTGGTAAGTGCGGTCAACAGTTACGCCACGATCTTCAAAAAGTTTTGCAAGCACGCGGTGAGTGATTGTGGCACCAACCTGGCTCTTGATGTCGTCGCCAACAATTGGAACACCAGCAGCTGTGAACTTGTCAGCCCACTCCTTGGTACCAGCAATGAAAACTGGAAGCGCATTTACGAAACCAACGCCAGCATCAATTGCACACTGAGCGTAGAACTTCGCAGCCTCTTCAGAACCAACTGGTAGGTAGCAAACAAGTACATCTACCTTTGCGTCCTTAAGTGCTTTTACAACATCAACTGGTGATTCATCTGACTCAACAACCATGTCGCGGTAGTACTTACCTAGACCGTCATAGGTGTGACCACGAAGCACGGTAGTACCGGTTGGTGGAACATCAGAGAACTTGATGGTGTTGTTTTCGCTAGCAAAGATTGCGTCCGATAGATCTTGGCCAACCTTCTTTGCATCAACGTCGAATGCAGCAACAAACTTCACGTCTTTAACGTGGTAGTCACCGAACTGCACATGCATAAGTCCTGGAACTGATGCTTTTGGATCTGCGTCTTTGTAATACTCAACGCCCTGTACCAGCGATGACGCGCAGTTTCCTACGCCAACGATCGCTACTCTAACTTCACTCACTGTAAGCCTCCTAGTTGTCAGTGAATTTTTCTTGCGGTCTTACTTTTTATTACCTTGCGTGTTTTGAGAGTTGCCGCTCCCTGCGGCACCCTGTGCTTGCTCTCGCGAGATAAGTTCATTTAGCCAACGCACTTCACGTTCAAGTGCATCTAAGCCATGCTGCTGAAGTTCCAATGTGTAAGAGTCCAAACGTTCGCGACCCTTAGAAAGATTTGTTTGTAGGTTTGCTAACCGCTCTTCTATGCGACTGCGACGACCCTGAAGAATATGAATTCGAGTATTTACTTCCGTCTGACCAAATAGCGACATGCGAACTGCGAACGTATCGTCATCCCAAGCGCCCGGACCACTATCGGCTACCAAAGCATTGAAGTGAGCCAGTCCAGCATCTGTAAGCGCATATGTAATGCGAGCTCGCTTTGGATACTTTCCAGTTCCAACTTCGTCTTGCTCTACAAGAAGTCCACGCTCAACCATTGACTTAAGTGCTGGATAAAGTGCGCCATATGAGATTGTGCTGAAAAGCCCAAGTACAGAGATTAAGCGCTTGCGAAGTTCGTAACCATGCTGCGGAGTCTCAGCGAGCACGCCAAGGATTGCCAACTCTAGAGCAGCAGATCTTTTGGCCACAGCGGTTCCAAACCTTTAAAAAATAGGATGTTTAGATGTATCAAATTGATACATCCACAGGATACAGCCTGCCTAGGTTTGAGCAAATTGGCGGTGCCGGCTAACCCAACTTCCTATAGCCCACGGGCGTTTTGGCCCAGATCGGCCAATTGGCAACAGCCAGAATCAGCCAACGCCCATAAGTTCATAAGGTCATAAGGTTGTCAGGTGAGTAGGCCAGGTTCGCATCAAAGCATCTCCGGCATTCGTGCTGGCGGAGTTAGTTCCGAACCGCCTCGGCCTATCCCTTATCCAGCTGAAGATGTGGCAGATCCGGTCCGCCCCCGTCATGTTCTGGATTATGTTTTGGCCCGACGTGCAGTGCTCGAGCAGATCAAGCACGATGCCTTACTGCGCGAACAGGTTTGTGATGCTGATCCATATCTATTGCGTGCGGCAAAGCATCATGGCGAACAGACCGAACGCGTGTGTCCGATGTGCGCTAAGA
>JBIIZV010000144.1:0-3105 GCA_044346095.1 Candidatus Nanopelagicales bacterium | reverse complement strand
AGGTGCCGAAAGTTGTGCTTAAGCCATAACCAGTTGGTGAGTGGCAAACTCGAGCACAGGTGTCAACATTGTTGTTACCAAAGGCAGCACGAATCATCTTTTGAACGACGAAGATTTCTTCGTTCGTACATCGAGAAGATGTGATGCCACCAATGCTGTTATCGCCGTACTTTGCCTGGATTTCCTTTAGCTTGGTAGCGGTGTATTGAATCGCTTCATCCCATGAGACTTCGCGCCATTCATCGGTAATCTTTTCCCGAAGCATTGGCTTTGTTATGCGATCCGAGTGTGAGGCATAACCCCAGGCAAATCGACCCTTGACACAACTGTGGCCTTCATTGGCGCCACCAGTTTTCGTTGGCACCATTCGAACTAATTCATCGCCACGAAGTTCAGCATTAAAGGAGCATCCAACGCCGCAATACGCGCAAGTAGTTTGAACTGTGCGAGTTGGCATTCCAAGATCGATTACTGACTTTTCTTGCAAAGTTGCAGTTGGGCAGGCTTGCACGCAAGCGCCACAGGAAACACATTCGCTTGATAAGAAGTTCAAACCGCCTGGACTGACCTTCGAGTTGAAGCCACGGCCTTCAATCGTTAGGGCAAGGGTTCCCTGCACTTCATCACAAGCACGAACGCATCGATTACAAACAATGCACTTGCTCTCGTCAAATGAGAAGTATGGATTTGATGCATCAGTTGGCGCATCTAGGTGATTCTTGCCCTCCATGCCGTAGCGAACTTCGCGAAGTCCTGCTACCCCAGCCATATCTTGAAGTTCACAATCACCATTTGCTGAACAGGTTAAACAATCTAACGGGTGATCAGAAATATAAAGTTCCATGACGTTCTTGCGAAGTCTGGCAACTTTTGTGGTCTGAGTTCTAACGACCATGCCGTCTTCAACGGGAGTTGTGCAGGATGCTGGGGTTCCACGACGGCCATCAATTTCAACGATGCACATGCGGCAAGAGCCAAATGGTTGCAGTGAGTCAGTTGCACAAAGCTTTGGAATGTCACAGCCATTCTCGCCAGCTGCGCGCATTACTGAAGTGCCTTGTGGAACTAGGTGAGTTTCGCCATCAATCGTGACGCTGACCAGGACATCAGAGATAGATTTTGGGGTACCGAAATCGGCTTCACCGATACCTGAACGCATCGGCATAGTTCCTCGCGGATCTGAAAGTAATGTCATCACTTCACCTCTACCTTTATACCAAAATCAGCGGGAAATAACTTGAGTGCGCTGCGTACTGGCAGTGGCGTTAGCCCACCCATTGCACATAGTGAGCCATCAGTCATGACTTCACATAAATCTTCAAGAAGTTCAAGGTTTTTTGTCTGCTCTTCACCCGCAACAATGCGATCAATAACTTCAACGCCTCGGGTTGAACCAATTCGACAAGGTGTGCACTTACCGCAAGATTCTTCGGCACAAAATTCCATCGCAAAACGAGCTTGCTTAGCCATGTTCACAGTGTCATCAAAAACTACGATTCCACCGTGGCCAAGCATGCCACCAACTTCAGCTAAGGATTCATACCCCATTGGAACGTCCCATGATTCGACACCAAGGTAGGCACCAAGCGGTCCCCCGATTTGAACCGTCTTGATTGGACGTCCACTGTGAGTTCCACCGCCGACAGTATTCACTAATTCGCCAAGTGTGATTCCGAATGGCAGCTCAACTATGCCACCGCGCAAAATATTTCCAGCAAGTTGGAATACTTGAGTTCCGCGCGAACGATCTACTCCAAAGGATTGATATGAGGCTGCACCATCAGCCAGAATCATTGGCACAGCCGCCAAAGTCATTACGTTATTGATAACAGTTGGCTTACCAAACAAACCAACTAATGCCGGAATCGGTGGCTTGGCGCGAACCATGCCGCGCTTACCTTCCAGGCTCTCCAGCATTGCGGTTTCTTCGCCGCAGACATAGCTGCCAGCACCGACTCTTACTTCTAAATTGAACGTGAACCCAGATCCAAGCACCGATGCGCCAAGCACTTTGTTTTCATTTGCGATGGCAATTGCTTGATTCAAAACATCAATTGCATGAGGGTATTCAGATCTGACATAGATCAAGCCTTGGGTTGCACCTACTGCGATTCCAGCAATGATCATGCCTTCAATCAGGGTGAAAGGGTCGCCTTCCATCAGCATTCGATCCGCAAAAGTTCCGCTGTCACCTTCATCGGCGTTACAGCAAATGTATTTTTGATCCGACTCTGTGTTGAGAACGGTTTTCCATTTGATGCCTGCTGGGAAACCAGCTCCACCTCGTCCTCGAAGACCGGATTCAGTTACTTCATCAACGATTTTTTCCGGAGTCGTCGCAATTGCATTGCGTAAACCCTTAAGTCCGCCGTTTGCTTCGTAATCCACCAAGGAAAGGGGGTCGGTTACGCCAACCCTGGCAAAAGTAATTCGAGTTTGATTCTTAAGGAAATCTAATTCTTCAACTAGTCCCAAGCACGAATCATGTGAACTTCCAGTCAGTAGTCCAGCAGCAACCAAGTCAGGGATCTGATCTGCCGAAACATTTGCGTAGCCAATTCGTCCAGCCTCAGTTTCAACTTCGACTAGTGGCTCAAGCCAAAGCATGCCACGGGATCCATTTCGCACAACTGTTATATCAAGTCCACTTTTAGCTGCCTGGTCGGAAATTGCCTGGGCAACCTCATTGGCACCCATTGAAAGAGCGGCTGAGTCCAGAGGGACAAAAACTTTTGTCATGCCGTCACAGCCGAGGTTGCGGCAAAGATTTTTTCACAAGTTGCTCTGCCAATTGGTGCGCCATTGACCATAGCTGCAGGGCCAAGGGCGCAGTTACCCAGGCAAAATGTCTGCTCCATTTGAATGTCATCTTTGATGTTGCCCTTATGGATGTCGTAGCCCTTATCGTGTAGTCCGCTGATAAGGCTTGCACTGCCTGATGCTTGGCAGGCTTCAGCAACGCAAACTTTAACTACCGCCTTTGCAGGTGGAGTTGATCGGAAGTCACTATAGAAAGTGAAGACGCCATAAACCTCAGCGCGCGAAACATTGGAATTCTTCGCAATTATGTCCAAAGCGCTATCGGGTACGTAGCCAAGGAGTTCC
>JBIIZV010000143.1:0-3128 GCA_044346095.1 Candidatus Nanopelagicales bacterium | reverse complement strand
CTTACACACTTAGGTAAACAACTCCTAAATCAGATTTACCCAAAGATGAACATTTGAACCAAAAGTGGGATGATTTAGCGGTGTCAAGACAAATAGTGGTTATGGGTTCTGGGGAAACTAGCCCAACTATGGTTACCCCACACCAGCAAATCCTGGCCTCAATGGGCAAGCTCGACCGACTAAAGCTCACAATTCTGGACACCCCATTTGGATTTCAGGAAAACGCGGATGACCTGACTGAGAAGTTAATTGAATTCTTCTCCCATTCCGTTGGAGCAACTCCAAAGGCCATTTCACTGCGTAACGCGTCGGTCAACGGCGCAGCACTTGGTGAAGCAGTCAACTCAATTCGTGATTCTGATTGGCTATTCGCTGGACCAGGCAGTCCTTCTTATGCCTTGAAAGTTTGGCACGAACTAGGAGTGAGCCCGCACTTCGATGAAGTTTTGGTTGATGGCACTGTCGTGTTGGCATCAGCTGCTGCTCTAACAGCTGGTTCCCACACAATTCCGGTTTATGAAATGTACAAAGTTGGAGAAGAGCCGCACTGGCTCCCAGGCCTGAATTTAATCGAACGCCACACCGGGATGCCAGCAGCAATCATTCCGCACTACGACAATGCCGATGGCGCTAATCATGACACTCGATTCTGTTACATCGGTGAACGTCGCTTGCGAGTTATGGAATCACTTCTGCCGACTGAAGTTTTCATCATTGGTGTGGACGAACACACTGGAATTCGTTTTGATTTAGATGAACGCACTGCCCATGTATTTGGCCGCGGCACCATGACTATTCGTCACCATGGTGAATCTTGGACAGTTGCATCTGGTGAGAGTGCAACATTCGAAGAAATCATTTCGCACACTGGCAGCACAATTGTGTTGGGCGAACCAGCGCCACTGTTCAAAGTCGACCCACATAAAGTTGAAGAACTGCTTGACGCTGGAAAAGTTAGCGACGCAGTTGATGCCTTACTAAATCTTGACGAACTCGATCGCGATACTGAAACCCGCGCCGCAGTTCACTCATTGGTTACTCGACTTGGACATATTGCAGCTAGTCCAAAGGTCGACATCATGTCAGTTATTGGACCGTACGTTGATGCGCTGTTACAAGCACGCCAAGCAGCTCGCGCTGGTGGTCGTTGGGATGATGCGGATGCGATTCGCGATCAACTTATGGAAATGAAAGTGACCATACAGGACACTAAAGATGGCTCGTCTTGGGAAATCGAAAGTTCATGAGCCCCGGCCCGATCGCATTAGTTGGCTCTGGCGAGTATCTGCCGATCATGCAAGAAGTAGAAGCAAACTTAATCGCTGGAAGAAATCCAAAGTACGTTCAGATTCCTACCGCAGCTGCGCCTGAGGGTGAATCTTCCTTGCATCACTGGATCACATTAGGTAAAGCACAGGCAGAACGCATTGGCGTAGAGGCTGTTTCAGTAATTGCGCACGACCGTAATGATGCTGATGATCCAAGACTTGTGGCACAAGTTAAGGGTGCTGGACTGATTTACCTGTCAGGCGGTAATCCAACTTTCTTGGCCAATACTTTGCGAGAGACTTTGCTTTGGAAAGAAATTGAAACTGCTTGGCGCGATGGTGCAGCCCTTGCTGGTTGTAGTGCAGGGGCGATGGCACTTGCTGATCACATACCTGCACTGCGTCTACCGACACACACCGCAACCAATGGGCTTGGTCTACTGCCACACATTCGAGTCCTGCCACATTTCGACAAAATGTTTGCGCGATTGCCAGACTTCATGACCAGGTTTATGAAAGTCCCAGACGGCGTGAGCGTTGTTGGCATTGATGAAGATACTGCAATTGTTGGCGGCCCATTTGAGTGGGAAGTTCAAGGACGTCAGTCAGCTTGGTTATTTGTTGATGGCCACCGCAAGGAATTCAAGTCCGGCGAGACTTTAGTTACTCCGAAGATTTCCTGAACATTACGTCGGTATCCCAATGCGCAAAGCCTAGAAATTCATAAAGCGAAATCGCCGCCTGGTTGTCAGCATCAACGTAAAGCATCGCAGCAGGTAAGCCTTTTGAACGTAGGTGCTCAAGGCCTCTAACGCTTAGTAACTTGGCTAAACCGGCACCGCGCAGATCTGGCGAAACGCCAAGCACGTAAATCTCACCGATTTCGGAGTGCCCATGGCTTCCCGCACCGCCGTGAACTTTAGTCCAGTGGTAGCCGACCATAACTTCGGACCCTGATTGATTTTGGGTAGCAACCAAGAAGCCTGAAGAGTCAAACCATTGCTCAGACATTCTCACTGCTAAATCTTGTAGAGACATCCGACCCTGTTCTGGATGATCGGCAAACACTTTGGCATTAAGCGCTAACCAGGTTTGTTCGTCCTTACCAACTTCAAAGGCTCGAATCGTGACACCAGCAATGTCACTTGCCTTTGGCAAAGGGGCAAAAAGTGAACGACGCATTTGCCAAAGTTCTCGAGTTTTAGCAAAACCAAGTTTTGCAGCCAAAGTGTAGGCACTTGTTAATTCACCATGCGCCCAAAGTCGCATTCGCGGATCATCAGACTTTGCGATCGCAGTTTCAACCAAGGCTCGACCAACACCTTGTCGTCGATACTCAGGATGCACAACAACTTCAACAACTGATCCAGCAACTAGGTCAGTTTGATCAAGATGCAGGTAACCAATAACTTTTCCAGAATCTGAGGTTGCTATTAGGTGTTCGTCTGCATCGTCGCCACCATGGTGCAAATGAATAAGGACATGCTCCGAAAGTGGAGCCATCTCATCGATTGCAGCAGCTGCGAACGCAAGCTGCATAACTTCTTCTGTTTGAATTTCAGATAACCGAGCTAGAACCGAGACTTCAAATGACATGGATCAGACAAGTACTTCGTGGGACTCGGTAACTGGTGTTGTGACATATCGATAACCAACATTGCGTACGGTTCCGATTAAGTTTTCATTCTCTGGGCCAAGCTTGGCGCGCAAACGTCGCACGTGCACATCAACGGTTCTAGTTCCACCGAAGTAGTCGTATCCCCAGACTTCGCGAAGTAGTTGATCGCGCGAGAACACTCGACCTGGATGCTGAGCCAAGAACTTAAGCAATTCAAATTCTTTAAAAGTTAGATCTAAAGT
>JBIIZV010000142.1:0-3140 GCA_044346095.1 Candidatus Nanopelagicales bacterium | reverse complement strand
CAGGCTTACTGCCTAGCATTACCTTCATTTTCTCTCGAGCTGCGTGTGACGATGCAGTTTCGCAGTGTCTGGCAGGCGGACTTTGCGTAACGACACCTGAAGAGCAACTGTTGATTCGTGGGGTAGTGGATGCCCACTTCCCGGATGCTAGCTCGGAGGAATTGCGAGTACTTGGGTTTGCATCCTGGTGTGAAGGCCTTGAGAAGGGAATCGCTGCTCACCATGCAGGACTACTTCCGGCATTCAAAGTTGTAGTAGAGCAACTATTCCAAGAGGGACTCGTGAAAGTTGTCTTTGCTACTGAAACATTGGCGCTTGGTATCAACATGCCAGCTCGCAGTGTCGTACTTGAGAAGTTAACCAAGTGGAATGGTTCAGTCCATGCGCCAGTTACTGCAGGGGAGTACACCCAATTAACGGGTCGTGCTGGTCGAAGAGGTATTGACACTCAAGGACATGCCATCGTGGTTTGGCATAACGAACTGGATCCGGACGCTTTGGCTGGATTAGCCAGTACTCGTACTTATCCGCTTAAGTCCAGCTTCAAGCCTTCGTACAACATGGCGATCAATCTGATCGGAAAATTTGGCACGCAGCGAGCCAGAGAGTTACTGGAATCATCGTTCGCTCAATTCCAAGCAGATAAGTCGGTAGTGGGATTAGCAACTCAAATGCGTCGAAATGAATCTGCAATAGATGGCTATCAAGAGGCTATGGAGTGCCACTTAGGAGACTTCACTAGTTACATGAAGTTGCGACGACAACTGTCCACGCTTGAGAAAGACACTAAGCGAGATGGCGTCAGGGAGCGACGAAATACCGCAACAAACTTCTTAAATGAAGTTGAGCGTGGTGATGTCATAGTGGTGGATTCTGATCGTCGCTCCAGCACTCCTTACGTAGTTTTGGATGAAGCTCGAGACACCGATGATCCCAGGCCTCGAGTTATGTCACAGTCGCGAATCGTGAAGCGGATCGGCTATACCGATGTGGGCGATCAAGGCAGAGTGATAGGCAGGATTCGAATTCCAGCCACATTCGATTCTCGTTCGCCTAAAACCCGGAATTGGCTGGCAGATCAAATAGCGGACATCGCACGTAGTGCGCCAAAGGTACAGCGTGCTGCTCAAACTGAATCTCAGTCAGATGTGGAAGTCTCCAGACTAAGGAAAGCAATCCGCGCTCACGATTGTCATGGCTGTAACGACCGGGAAGAGCATGTTAGATGGCATGAACGCATCTATTCCACGCAACGTGAAATCGAAAAGCTCGAATCACGGGTTGCCACAAGGACTAGTTCGATTGCCAAAGAGTTTGACCGGATTTGTGACGTATTAACTGAGCTCAAGTATTTGGAGAAGCAGGAAACCGGTCACGTCGTTACAGAAGCTGGCGCGATTTTGGGTCGCATTTACTGTGAGCTGGATCTACTTGCTGCTGAATGCTTACGTAGCGGAGTTTGGAAAGATCTAAATCCGGAGCAGATGGCAAGTGCAGTTAGCACTTTGGTTTATGAATCGCGCCGGGATGATGATCGTGACACCCAAAACATTCCAGATGGCAGCCTAGGTATCGCTCTTACTGAAATGGTTTACAAGTGGGGTGAACTAAAAGAGATTGAGACTCAGCACCGAATGGATAGTCTTCGTGACATGGATCCAGGTTTTGTTTGGCTCACGCTGAAGTGGGCAAGAGGCCAATCCATTGCTCGCGTTTTAAAGAACTCGGATTTACAAGCTGGCGACTTCGTTCGCTGGAGTAAGCAAGTCATTGATCTGTTAGGACAGATTTCACTTGCCAGCGAAGATCCTGAAGTGGCGAGTGCGGCTCGGGCATCAAGTGACTTAATCAATCGAGGGATTGTGGCATGGTAACTAAAATAAGTGAGGCATCAGTTACGACACGCAACCTATTCTTTGATACGGCCACGCTTTACTATCGAGCATTTTTTGCGGTTCCAGAAAGCATCACAGCGCCTGATGGCACGCCTTCGGGTGCGGTACGAGGCTTTCTCGACATGGTTAGTTCTATCGCCAAGCAATTCCCACCGGAGCAAGTTGTTTTTGCCTGGGATGATGATTGGCGCCCGCAATGGCGAGTGGACCTAATTCCGAGCTACAAGTTGCACCGCGTTGATGAAGAAGTCTCTGATCAACCAGATGCTGCGTTTGAAGTTATTCCTGATGCGCTGTCGCCGCAAATTGGTGCGATCTCCATGATCTTGGATGCTATTGGTCTGCCTCGGATCGGTCAGATAGGCCATGAAGCCGATGACGTGCTGGGTGCCTTGGTCAGCAAGGCGAGCGCACCTTGTGATGTTGTAACTGGAGATCGAGATCTATTTCAGTTAGTGAGTGACGAGCAGGACATCCGGATTGTTTCTATCACCAAAGGTGTAAAGAAGCTTGAGATCGTCAATGACGCATACTTAGTGGATCGCTATGGGATCTCCGGAGCCCAATATGCAGATTTCTCAATGTTGCGCGGTGATCCATCTGACGGTCTGCCAGGGGTTAAAGGAATTGGTGAGAAGACAGCGTCAAAGTTAATTAACGAATACCAGGACGTATCTGGATTAATTGCAGCTGCCAAAAATCCAGGGGTTCCCTTGGCTCCGGCTGTGCGTAACAATCTTCTAGAAAGCCAGACCTACATGAAAGCCGCAAGCAAGGTTGTGCGAGTTAAGACGACTGCAAAACTACCTAAGAAGATGGACCTGCCGAACAGGGTCAAGGATTCACAAAGTTTGCAAGAGTTAACTGACGCCTGGGGGATAGAGCGCCAGATCAAGAGATTCCTAAAGACTTTGAATATCGACTGGGTAGCCTAGTCCTATGTCAAACATTCATAAGGCTCGAATTGCCAGCGTTGCGAAGCGGTTAGCTCAGACCGAGCACGACATCATCTTTGTCACGCCTGGAGCGGATCTTCGTTACTTAACTGGGTACGACGCGCTGCCGCTAGAGCGTCTAACGTGTCTGGCAGTTCGTAGCAATGGCGACGCCTGGATGATTGTGCCAACTCTTGAGAAACCATCGGCAATTGCGCACAAAGTTCCTGATATGGGAATCAACTTGCTTGACTGGCAAGAAACCCAAAATCCTTATTCGCTTTTGTTGTCTGCAGTAGGTGAGACTGCC
>JBIIZV010000001.1:0-33458 GCA_044346095.1 Candidatus Nanopelagicales bacterium | reverse complement strand
GTGCAACTGAAGCTCCGGTGATCGATTTTTGTGCAAAGAAATCCAGCGGCAAAGTCAGAGCCATTACTGAAGGGACTTGCAGCAAAAGCGAGCGGTCCCTTGGCGCCACACCTATCGTTCGTTCGGAAGCGCGCCCCAGTGCTTTAGTTCCACAGTTTAAGAACCGGTACGAAGCTGCAAAGGCAGCAGCCAAGAAAAAGGGTCACAACCTTGCCATTACAAGTGGCTACCGAAGCCTGGAACGTCAAGAGGTTTTGTTTCAAAGGGCAATAAAACGACATGGATCGGTAGAGGCAGCAAGTAAGTGGGTGCTGCCGCCAGAAAAATCGAATCATCCTTGGGGCTTAGCAATAGACATTAACTACGGCGTTGGCGGAACTAAAGGAAAGAAAGCAGCAGCTTGGTTAGAAAAGAACGGTTACAAATATGGACTATGTCGCCGTTATGAAAATGAGTGGTGGCATTTTGAACCACTAGTTGCTCCTGGACAATCTTGCCCTGTGATGGAACCTTACGCTTCTTAGCGAATGCCCAATGTTTCAGAAAGCTGCTTAGTTATCGAACTCCAAGCCAATTCCCCAGTTTCTTCTGTTGGCCAAGTATCTGAATATCCAGTAAATATCCAGCGTGGAGATTTTTCTGCATCCCACACGTAGCCCACGGTGTTTATTCGCCAAAGACCTACAGGTGGCTGATCACCCTCTACTGACAAGTACCAACCATTCTTTACAGCAGCTGACCACCCAACAGGGATGCCACCTGCGCTTCCTGCTCCCCAGGCTTGCTCCGGATTTACCCTGATCATCAGGTCGCGCAGAATAACGCGTTGCGCTTCAGGTAGTGGACTCTCGGAAGTACCAACCACTTGATTCAAAAGTAGCGCCTGATCACTTGAAGTTGTCTGAATCATTCCCCAAGTTCTGCCGATGTTTGTCGAAGTAAGCCCATACCTCTGGATCACTGAAGCGATGCCAATGTTTTCGCCCATCGCGCGAAAAAGTCGATTAGCTGAATCATTATTTGACTCAATAATCATTAACTCTAAGTCGGGAGCAACCGAGGCATAATCCAAAGTTCCAGCTGCAACCATTTCCAGAACGCCGGTGGCAACAATTACTTTGCCAGTTGATGCAGTTGGGAAGGTTGCTGCGCTATCCCCTATTGAATATGTGCAGCCTTCGACTAAATCAATAACTGTCACATTGAAGTTTGTTGGCTGGAACTCAGCAGACCAGGCGTCAACAAAAGTTTGTGGGATCGGAGCATTGGCCTCGCAGTCAAATGCGGGCGTGAATACGGGTACTGGAATTGGTGCTGCAGTACCGTCCGCAGGTTGGGATGAGATTGTTCCTGATACCAGCCGCAGAATGACGATCAGACCCAAAAGCGCTAATCCGAACACAAGCGCGCGGCGAACCATGTATCTGGTTCTGGAAGGTCGTTGATCATTCACGTGCCCGCGAAAGGAATCGAACCTTCGACCTTCTGCTCCGGAGGCAGACGCTCTATCCACTGAGCTACGCGGGCAAAACTAACCGCCTGTGTGACTTTATCAGTGCCAGCAATTTAGCCCCGTAATCGGTAAAGGTGACGTACAGTGGAAGGAGCAAGACACGGGAGTCCACAACAAGGTGGGCTGAGAGGGTGTCCGATCTTTGGATCATCACACCGACCGTTTAACCAGTCCGGTAATGCGGATTGCAGGAGGAATGCAATCTATGTTTTCAGAAATCAATGAATTTGTTAGCACTGTTCTATTTACAGTCTTGGGCTACCAGGTGACTCTGCTTGAGTTAACAGCAGTTATCGCCTCTGCCACGGGAGTTTGGCTAGGTACAACCGGTAAACGAATCATGTGGCCGTGGTACGGAGTAAGCGGAGTTCTTTACGGCTGGCTATTTTTCAATTACGAGCTTTATGCCAGCGCATCACTTCAACTGGTATTCATCGCTGCAGCAATTTGGGGCTGGTTTGGCTGGGGGCCACAAGGCGCCGTCTCACGAAACTTATCCTGGGCAATGCGCGCAGCTATCTTGAGTACAGGAACTGTGATCTGGTTACTGATTACACCGTTCTTGGTTTCGCTTGGTGCAGCAGCAGCGCTCCCAGATGCTTTCGGCTTAGTCTTTAGCATCATTGCTCAAGTCCTCATGGTTTTGCAGTTCCGCGATAATTGGGCGGTTTGGTTTGTTGTCAACATTGTTTACGTGGCCCTGTTTTGGTCTCAAGACCTCAAGTTCACTTCGTTGTTATACGTGGTCTTTGCCGCCATCGCGCTACGCGGTTGGATCAACTGGCAAAAACTGCAACGCACTGACAGCCAGTAACTGATTCATGGCTTACTTTGATCTTTCCGCAGTAATGGCTGCGATTGAAAGCAGTGATGCCCAATGCGGAGATACCAAAATTGTCACAATTGATGGTCCGGCTGGTTCTGGCAAAACAACTTTGGCAAATGAACTTGCAAGTGAGTTGAGGCATGCCAGCGGAATAATAAGCGTTGTTCACATGGATGAACTCTATGAAGGTTGGGATGACGCTTTAGGTCAGAAACTTTTTGATCGCATTGAAGCTTGGATTTTGGCACCAATTAGAAATGGTTTAGGCCCTAATTTTCTTAAGTACGACTGGCATCAAGGTAAATATGCGAGTTGGTCTGAGTTACCTCTGACTCCAGTCGTCATTATTGAAGGTGTTGGCTCAGGTCATAGTTCGCTTCGCGAATGCGTCTCGCAAGCAATTTGGGTGGAAGCTGATGATCATTTGCTTCTGGATCGCGTTGTGCAACGAGACGGTGAAGGTGTGCGTGATGAAATGCTGCTTTGGAAAGCTCGCGAACTTTCCTACTTTGACTTACATGATGTGAAGCGAGCTGCACATATTCATATGCAAGGACAGTAATACCGAATTACCAGGGAACTACTTGGCGATCTTCCCAAAGCAATCCGGTCTCGGTTTCCGGAGTGTGTTCTCTGGTAGCCAGCCAAACGATTGTGTCTGCTGCTTCTTCGGGGCTGCGTGGTGCATCAGGCCCACCCATGTCTGTCCTGGTGTGATTAGGACACATTGCATCAACCAAAACTCCTCGAGTTCCGTTTCCAAGTTCCGCGGCTAGGTTCTTGGTTAATGCATTGACTGCAGTTTTCGAAATTCGATATGGAGCTAGTCCACCGGCAAGACCTGGTCCGGTGAATCTGCCTAGACATGCTGACACGTTGATAATCCGACCAGATTTGCGTTGTGCCATTTGAGGCCCAATCGCAGAAATCATATTGAAAGTGCCATCCAGATTTATTCCCATAACTCGATGCCATTCTTCATTTGAGGTGCGCAGAGTTTTGGCCATTTTCTCGCTCATCACGCCAGCTGAGTTAATCAATATGTCTGCTTGTGGCGCTAGCGAATGCTGACCAACTTTTTCTGAGACTTTCGCCCCATCGGAAACATCAACGCATACGCTGTCAGCGTCTACGCCATGATCCAAAAGGGCTGAGACTGCAGAACTTAGGTTGTCCGAATTTCGGCCAACGAGTACAACTGTGGCACCGAGTGCACCGAGTGCCTTGGCAGCAGCCAGACCAATTCCACGAGAACCGCCTGTGATTACTGCCACTTTTTCGGCAAGGTCGGATTGATTCGAATCGGAATTGGGTAATGATGTCATGCTCTTACCCTGCCCTAGCCCCAAGGCTTATGCACGTTGAAGCCCTTGTCAGATGGGCGATACGATTTCCCTATAGAGCAGTATCTCGAGTTCAACAAGGAAGGCCCCCAAGCCGTGTCCGGACCAACAAATAGTCCATTTGGTGCAAACGATTGGCTCGTTGACGAGTTATATCAACAGTTTTTAGAAGACAAGCAATCAGTTGATCCAGCCTGGTGGGAATTTTTCGCCGACTACTCTCCCGCTGACCACTCGCCTCATGCTTCAGCAACAAAGCCTGCTGCGCCAGTTGCACCAGCAGCTGCACCTGCAGTCGCTCAGCCTGTCGCCACTGTTCAAGCACCTGCTCCAGCAACTAACGAAGGCACTGCCCCTGCTGCCAAGCCAGCACCTGCTTCACTTGCTGATGATGTCATTGAAAAACTTAAAGGAACTTCAGCGCGCGTTGTAACAAACATGGAAGCCAGCCTTGAAATTCCAACGGCAACTTCAGTTCGCGCTGTTCCTGCGAAACTTATGGTCGATAACCGCATCGTAATTAACAATCACTTAGCTCGCGGGCGTGGTGGCAAAGTTAGTTTCACTCACATCATTGGTTTTGCAATTGTTCGTGCCTTGCGCGAAATGCCTGACATGAATGTGTCTTATACAACCGTTGAAGGTAAGCCTGCAATTGCTCGTCACCAACAAGTTGGTCTGGGACTTGCAATTGACCTTGCAAAAGAAGATGGTTCTCGTCAGTTACTTGTTCCTTGCATTAAGTCAGCCGACACCATGGACTTTGCAGCTTTTTGGGCTGGGTATGAAGAGGTAATTCGTAAAGCTCGCGCCGGCAAACTTGCTGTTGAAGATTTTCAAGGAACCACAGCCAGCCTGACAAACCCAGGAACAATTGGAACCGTTCACTCAGTTCCTAGATTGATGCCAGGACAAGGCGTCATCATTGGCGTTGGCGCAATGGATTACCCAGCTGAATGGCAAGGCGCTTCAGATGATGCGTTAGCTAGAAATGCCGTTAGCAAGATCATGACTTTCACTAGCACTTATGACCACCGAGTAATTCAAGGTGCGCAATCAGGTGATTTCTTGCGTCGAGTTCATCAGTTACTGCTTGGCACCGATGGTTTTTACGATGATATCTTCCGTTCCTTGCAAATTCCATATGAGCCAATTCGTTGGGCACAAGACCTAGCTACTTCTCATGATGCTGATCTAGATAAAACTGCTCGAGTTCAAGAGATGATCCATGCGTTCCGCGTGCGTGGTCATTTATTGGCTGACATTGATCCGCTTGAATACCACCAGCGATCCCACCCAGATCTAGATATTGCCAATCACGGAATGACTTTATGGGATTTGGATCGTGAGTTTGCCACAGGTGGATTTGGTGGTCGCCCATTTGCCATGCTGCGCGACATCTTGGGAACACTTCGTGACGCTTACTGCCGCACAATCGGTATCGAATACATGCACCTGCAAGATCCAGAACAGCGTAAGTGGATTCAGGATCGACTAGAACGCAAGCAGGACAAAGTCGATCGCGATGAACAGTTGCGAATCCTTCGCAAGCTAAATGAAGCTGAGGCTTTTGAAAGCTTCTTGCAAACAAAGTACGTAGGACAAAAGCGCTTCAGTCTTGAAGGTGGCGAAAGCGCCATTCCATTCGTTGATCAGATTTTGATCGAAGCAGCTAAAGACGAACTTGATGAAGTTTGCATTGGTATGCCACACCGTGGCCGCTTAAACGTGCTGGCAAATATTGCTGGCAAGGGATACGGCCGAATCTTCAATGAATTTGAAGGTAACTATGGCGAGGAATCAGTCCAAGGTTCTGGCGACGTTAAGTATCACTTGGGAACCAAGAGCACATACAAGGCTGCTGGCGGCGAAGAAGTAAAGGTTTATCTAGCTGCAAACCCTTCACACCTAGAAGCGGTTAATCCAGTGCTCGAGGGAATTGTGCGCGCTAAGCAGGACATAATTGCTCAGTCCGGCGAAGGATCTAAAGAAAAGTACTCCGTATTGCCATTGCTTATGCACGGTGATGCCGCATTTGCCGGTCAAGGTGTAGTTGCCGAAACACTTCAGATGAGTCAATTGCAGGGATACCGAGTTGGCGGAACCATTCACTTGGTTATCAACAACCAAGTTGGCTTCACAACTTCACCTAGATACAGCCGCACAAGTGTTTACTCAACTGACGTGGCTCGCACGATCCAGGCTCCAGTATTCCATGTCAATGGCGATGATCCAGAAGCAGTAGTTCGCGTTGCGCAACTGGCTTACGATTTCCGCCAGGCTTTCCACAAAGATGTTGTCATCGACTTAGTTTGTTACCGTCGTCGCGGACATAACGAAGCTGATGACCCATCACTAACTCAGCCACTTATGTACGACATCATCGATCAGAAGCGTTCGGTTCGAAAGCTTTACACCGAAGCGCTTGTTGGTCGTGGTGACATCACTTTGGAAGAAGCTGAGGCAGCGCTTAAGCATTACCAAGATGAACTTGAAGGTGTATTCCAAGCAACTAAGTCTGAATCAGCGGAACACTTCAATGCTTCAGCATCTGAGGTTATTTCCCATGGTCAGCAAACCCTGGCACCACAAACTCCAACTTGGGAAGTTCCAACGGCAATCAGTCGCGAAGTTATTGATCGCGTTGTGGCAAGCCAAACGAATATGCCTGAAGGGTTCACCGTTCATCCGCGTCTAGCGCCACAGCTTGCTCGCCGTGCCGAAATGGTTGCAACAGATGCAATCGATTGGGGTATGGGCGAAGCATTAGCTATCGGATCGCTACTTACTGAAGGCACCGTTGTTCGCCTAGCTGGGCAAGACAGTCGCCGCGGAACCTTTGGCCATCGTCACGCTGTGATTGTTGATAAGCAAACTGGTTGGCAGTACAAGCCACTTAAGACTTGTTACGAAGCCGGTGCGAAACTTGATGTTTATGATTCCTTGCTAAGTGAATACGCAGCAATGGGATTTGAGTACGGATACTCAGTAATTCGCCCAGAAGCATTAACTATGTGGGAAGCCCAATTTGGTGACTTCGCAAATGGTGCGCAAACCATCATTGATGAATACATAACAACGGGTGAGCAAAAGTGGGCGCAAAAGAGCAGCGTTGTCCTGTTGCTTCCACATGGCTATGAAGGTCAAGGACCGGATCACTCTTCCGCCCGCGTTGAACGCTTCTTGCAACAATGTGCGCAGGACAACATCACAGTTGCAATGCCAACAACTCCAGCAAGTTTCTTCCACTTGTTGCGCTGGCAAGTAAAGTCCACTTTGACTCGACCACTTGTAGTGTTTACACCTAAGTCATTACTTCGGGCGAAGTTTGCAACTTCGAAAGTTAGCGACTTTACCGAAGGCACTTTCAAGGCAATCATTGGTGACACAGCAGTTAATCCAGATGATGTGACTTCAGTATTGCTATGTAGCGGAAAGGTCTACTACGACCTAGCTGCCGAGCGCGAAAAGCAAGGCCGTAAAGACGTCGCAATTGTTCGACTCGAACGCCTTTACCCACTGCCGGCAATCACACTGCCGCCAGAACTTGAGCGCTACAAGAACCTGAAGAATGTTCGCTGGGTTCAAGAAGAGCCAGCGAATCAAGGTGCATGGAGTTTCATGGCAATGAATCTGCCAGCTTTGATAAACCGCGCAATCACCGGAATTTCTCGCCCGGCTTCAAGTTCACCAGCTGTTGGTTCCCACCACCGCAGTGAATTGGAACAGCAAGCCCTTGTTGCCCAGGCATTTAGCTAGTCGATTTTCTCGGAAGGACTGATTATGTACTTTACTGACCGAGGAATTGAAGAGCTAGAAAAGCGACGTGGCGAAGAAGAAGTTACGTTTGAATGGTTAGCAGAACGCATGCGGGAATTTGTTGATACCTTCCCTGACTTTGAAATACCAACTGAGCGACTAGCAACTTGGCTGGCTCGTCTCGACGACGATGAGGAAGATGTCTGATGCGCGCAGTAGTTGCTGTAAGTGGAAATCTAGAAAATCCATTTGAAGGATTTTCAATTTGTGATCATCCAGATCCAGTTGTACCTGAAGGTTGGGTGCGAGTTGCCGTAAAGGCGGCTGCGATCAATCACCATGACGTTTGGACTCTTCGTGGCGTTGCAACTGCTCCAGAAAATCTTCCAATTGTTCTGGGCTCAGATGCAGCTGGGACGCTAGATGACGGAACCGCTGTAATTGTCCATGCTGTTTTGGGTGATCCTTCCAAAGGTGATGAAACCCTGGATCCGAAGAGATCACTACTTAGTGAAGTACACGACGGTACCCATGCTGAGTATGTAACCGTTCCGGCATACAACGTAATTCCAAAACCTGATTTCCTTTCCTTTGAAGAAGCTGCCTGCTTACCTACCGCCTGGCTAACTGCATACCGAATGCTTTTCACAAAGTCTGGTTTAAAGAAGGGTGACACAGTACTTATTCAAGGTGCAGGCGGCGGCGTTGCTACTGCACTTATTCAACTTGCTAATGCGGCTGGTTTCGTAACTTGGGTAACCTCACGCGATGAAGCTAAGCGCGAATATGCAAAGTCAATCGGAGCAAGTGAAGCATTTGAATCCGGTGCGCGATTGCCAGGAAAAGTTGATGCCGTCATGGAAAGTGTTGGCGAAGCAACGTGGTCACACTCCATGCGAAGTCTGCGACCTGGCGGGAAAATCGTTATCTGTGGCGCAACCAGTGGTGCTAATCCCCCAGCTGATTTGAATCGCCTGTTCTTCTTGCAGCTAGAAGTAGTTGGCTCCACTATGGGAACTCGCGTTGAGTTTGAAGGTTTACTTAAGTTCCTAGGTGAAACTGGACTACGTCCACACATTCAACAAGTGTTCTCGCTTGAGGATGCAAAGCAAGGTTACGAACTCATGGAACAGGGCGAAATCCAAGGAAAGCTTGTAATAGTCCCGTAACTCGTTGCTTAATTGGACAAATAAAGTAACTTAAATCAATTGAATTGACGTACCGCTAAGTACGCTTGAGTTATGAGCAAACTAACGATTCCAGGCCTACGTCGATTCAATTTGATTGCAGGCGTTGTGCACCTGTTGCAGATGGTTGCAGTACTAGCGCTATCAACAGATTTCAGTCTTCCAGTAACAGCCACATACATGGCTGGTCCGCCTGGGTCGGTGTACTCCGATCCTGTAGTTGTTTTTGAAACACCACTTGCCTTGATGGTGGCATTGTTCCTTGGACTTTCGGCACTAGCTCATTTCATTGTTGCTAGCCCACAATTCTTTGGTCGTTATGGCAAGGGCTTAGAAGAAAAGCACAACTACTTCCGTTGGGTTGAGTACTCAATTAGCTCTTCTGTGATGATCGTTTTGATTGCACAAATTACCGGCATCGCAGATGTGACTGCACTTGTTGCGATCTTCGGTGTGAATGCATCCATGATTCTTTTCGGTTGGTTGCAAGAGAAGTACGAACAGCCAGGAAATGGCGGCTGGGTTCCTTACATTTTTGGTTGCATCACAGGTATGGTGCCATGGCTAGCAGTTGCGATTTACGTAATTTCTCCGGGTAACCCATCCGATGCAAGTGCACCAGCTTTTGTGTACGGAATTATCGTGACTATCTTTGTGCTGTTTAATTCATTCGCCTGGGTTCAATACAAGCAATACAAAGCCAAAGGTAAATGGAGCAACTACTTACACGGCGAGCGCATTTACATTGTGTTGAGTTTGGTTGCAAAGTCACTGCTAGCTTGGCAGATCTTTGCAAACACGCTTATTCCTGTTTGATTCGTCCTGGCTTGGGCCAGAGTCGATAGGTTGCAACACCGATTGCGTTGTCATGTGGGATAAGTCCGTATGTCCTGGAATCGGTGCTGACTAGGTCATTGTCCCCCTGGACAAAAACCCCGTCTGCTTCAATTCGTAAAATTCGTTTTACGTCGAACTGATTAGCGCGCTGAAACACCGCGATGTCACCGATAACTATTGGGCCATCCAGGCGCACCAGAAGGCGTTCCCCTGGGGCCAAGGTAGGAATCATGCTTAAGCCTGAAACAACTGCCATTCGATAACGCATATTCCTATTGTTCCAGCCCTAATCTGCAGGCTGGAACCAGCGGCGGTAATCTTTAGGTACGCGGACATCCGCTATATCTTCGGAGGAATTATGAAGCTTTTCGCATCAACAATTGCAGTGAATGCTCACTGCGACCTACCTTGTGGCATCTACGACCCAGCTCAGGCTCGGATCGAAGCACTTTCTGTAAAGGCCTGCATGGAGAAGTACCACGCATCCGATGATGCAGACTTCAAGGCTCGTGCAGTTGCAATCAAAGAAGATCGCTCACACCAGGTTAAAGAACACCTCTGGGTTCTTTGGACTGACTACTTCAAGGCACCTCACTTTGAGAAGTACCCAAATCTAAACGAACTATTCAACGAAGCTACAAAGCTTGCTGGCGCCGGTGGCACCAAGGGAACAAATGATGTAGCAGTTGCTGACCAGTTGATCGCAAAGATCGACGAAATTGCAGCAATTTTCGCAGACTCAAAGAAGTAAGACTCAACTTATGATTTTGGTGCGAGAGGCAACGCCGGAAGACGTAGCGCAAATGCACCAAATGATTAATGAGTTAGCAGAGTACGAAAAAGCTCCAGAAGAAGTAATCGCGACCGAACATGACCTGATGAAGGCATTGTTCGGTCGCGATTTTTCTTCCGCTGAATACGATCAGCACGACAGTATCGCTCCAGCTGGGATTGCAAATACACCACATGGTCAACCTGCGCTTTACGCGTTTGTGGTCGAGGATCCAGAAGATGCAGACCAACTTGCTGGAATGGCAATTTGGTTTTTGAACTACAGCACTTGGGATGGCACCCATGGTGTCTACCTAGAAGATCTTTATGTGCGACCACAATTCCGCGGGCAAGGTATAGGCAAAGCCTTAATGAAACGACTTGCTCAAGTCTGTGTCGAAAATGACTACTCAAGATTCCAATGGTGGGTTTTAGATTGGAATCAGCCGGCCATTGAGGTTTACCGAGCCATGGGCGCGAAAGCAATGGATGAGTGGACGGTATACAGGGTCTCAGGTCAAGAACTTAAGGATCTCGCCAGCGAATAGTTGGGCGATTACCCGTTACGGCGCCGCGATAGGTTAACGTCGTAACGTGAACACAATAGATTTAGCCGTTCCGGCCGAACCAGAATATGTTGGGTTAATTCGAAGCACTGCTGCGCACATTGCTGCACATGCGGACTTAACCATAGATGCCATTGATGACTTGCGATTAGCCGTCGACGAAGCCTTTGCAGTTCTGATTGCACATAAGCCGCAGTCTGGTGTTGTCACCATTCAATTCAAGATCCATGCTGAGAAGTTAGACATTGAACTAACTGGTCCAGCTGGCAGCCCTCCCCCAGACAAATCATCTTTTGCTTGGACAGTACTTAGTGCCTTGGTGCACGAAGTTTCAACTCATACTTCTCCGGCAGGCTTAGTGACTTTGTTGCTAACCGCCAAAGTGGTGGCAAGTGCCTAAAGACGACTTACGGTCAGCCGATCGTGAGATGTTCGAGCAACTTGCAGCTCTAGAAGCAGGTACCAATGAACACGAGATACTTCGTGCTGCGTTGATTGAGCGACATTTGCCATTGGTTACCTTCATGGCACGAAAGTTTGCGGATCGTGGTGAACCACTTGATGACTTGATCCAGGTAGGAACTATTGGATTGATAAAGGCAATCGACAGGTTCGAAATCTCAAAGGGATTTGAGTTCTCCACTTTTGCCACACCAACCATTGTTGGTGAAATCAAACGACATTTCCGAGATAAGACTTGGGCAGTCAGAGTTCCCCGAAGACTTCAGGAACTAGGAGCCTCTGTTACTAAAGCAACTACTGAGCTAACGCACAAACTTGATCGCTCACCTACACCAAAAGAAATCGCCAAGCATCTGGGAATAACTGTTGACGAAGTTGCCGAAGCTTTGGAATCGAACGCAGCCTATTCCACGGTGAGCCTGGATGTAACAACAGACACTTCAACAAGCATTGGTGATACTTTCGGGGCTTTAGATGAGGCGCTTGAAGGAGTCGAGTACCGCGAATCTCTCAAGCCATTACTTGCTGAACTGGACGATCGCGAAAAGCGAATTCTGCAGATGAGATTTTTTGAAAACCAAAGCCAAAGTCAAATAGCAGCTGAGCTAGGTATTTCGCAGATGCATGTTTCGCGAATCTTGAACAAAGTTCTAAGTCACTTGCGAGAAGGCTTAGTTAGTTAATCGATCTTGTTGTGGTGTTCTAAGCAGTGCCACAAATCCCGCTATGCCAACCGCGCCGACAATAACTCCGACAACTTTGTAAACCATTAACGTGCCATATAAAAGTGTGTACCCAGCGATTACGATAAACAGTTGCAGCAAGTAGAACGGCGTACGTGCCCAGTTCTGTTGCTTTGAAATTCCGCGAGTGCAGGCTGCAAGTGAGAGTGCAAAAACGGTGTAAATAATGAACTGCACTAACGGTGAACCTACCGTGCTTTCTTCCAAAGTTCCCCTGATGACAATCACTAAGCCATAAAGGAAAATGGCGCCAGATTCGATCGCGCCGATCACTAAAGTCGTTTTCTTCACATAACCACCATATCGGATTCCTTAAACTTCGCAGATAGAGTTGAGGCATGCGGGCGCTCTTAGTTGCAAACACATTTGCAACTACCACTGATGATGCAATTCAAACCCAAGTAGTGAATGAACTTTCAAAGCACCTAGACATTACCGTTGTGAATACCAGGGCTCGGAACGATGCCATAGAGATTGCTAGATCGGCTCAGCAACAAGGATTCGAACTGGTAATTGGTCTGGGTGGTGATGGCACCGTTAATGAAATTGCAAACGGACTTCTTCTAGATGGACCAAACCCCGATGGTCCACTACTTGCTGCGATACCAGGCGGAAATGGAAATGTATTTGCGCGGAACATGGGGCTGTCCGAGAATCCACTTGAAGCAACGGCACAAATTCTAAATGCACTTGAAGCTCGCCACTTTAAGAGCATTGGTGTTGGCAAGATTGCGACAAACAATATTTCGCGCTGGTTTCTTTTCAATGCCGGTATCGGATTAGACGCTGCGGTAATTGCGGAAATGGAAGTGCGCAGAGCTGGTGGAAAAATGGTCAGCGATGCGGCCTACGCAGGGCTGGCACTACGAGAGTTGTTTGCCAGAACGGATCGTAAGAACGCTGGGCTCAGTTTGGTCTCTGACTCAGGTGAGGTTCATCGAAATGCACATTTCGCCCTGATCGTGAATTTGGCACCTTGGGCCTACTTGGGGTCAAAGCCATTGAATCCACTTCCATCAGCTAGCCACCACACGGCACTTGATGTGTACGCGCCTACTTCCCTTAAGGTCCGAGCCATTTTGAGGCTAGTTCGACGCGCAATCGCTGGAAAATCTGCTGAGAATGAGCGAAATGTGATTGCACTTACAAATCAAAAGCAGGTCCATATTCAATCTGATCGTCCACTTTGGATTCAAGTTGATGGCGATGTTCTAACTCAGTCAACAGAACTAACGGCTACTCATGTCCCAAATGCACTTAGAGTGCTTGCCAATTTGTGAACCCAATCATTTGAATCTTGACGATTTTCAAGACTTTTAGAACTGACTGGGTCGCAGGTCACAAAAAATTCCGATTTTATTGGCTAAAACCCTTGTGAAAACAGTCACGAAGTGAGAAACTGGAGACTGCAGATTGGATCCAAGGGAAACCTCAGAACAAAAATCGCAAATTGACCGTTTATCCGTAACTACATCTTGGAGGATCGCGTGGACTGGCGCCATGAGGCAGCCTGCCGTGACGAAGATCCAGAACTCTTCTTCCCAATTGGCAATACAGGCCCTGCAATTTTACAGATCGAGGAAGCGAAGGCTGTTTGCCGTCGCTGCAAGGTTATTGAACCTTGCCTGAAATGGGCACTCGAAACTGGTCAAGATTCTGGTGTTTGGGGCGGAACTAGTGAAGATGAACGTCGTGCTATCAAGCGACGTGCCCAGCGAGCTCGGGCTCGTGGCCTAGAGCCAACTCCGCACGTATTTGAAACTGACTTACCTAACCCTTAGCCACTAACCGAAGTCGATTCAACATGGGCTACCGTTGAGGTATGTCAGATGTGCGCGCGGATATGGTCGCAAATGTGATGGAAATTTATGTCACTGAAGGTGCCACGTTAAATGTGGGCGACACAATTGTCTTGCTGGAATCTATGAAAATGGAAATTCCAGTAATCGCCGAAGAATCTGGAACCATCTCGAGAGTCGCAGTTAGCGTTGGAGATGTGGTTCAAGAAGGCGATTTAATCGTCTCGATTTCCTAATCCAGGGACAAAGTTTCTGGGCATAAAAAAAGCCTGGCGAACCAGACTTTTTTTGACAAATAGGCTTAAGCGTTTGGACGACGGCCGTGGTTTGCCTTGTTCTTCTTACGATCACGCTTTTTGCGGCCGCGCTTGCTCATGGGGTGCTCCTTGCGATTTAGCTTAGGTATACAGAATACGGGGTAACCGTTACTGGAGGAAATCTGCTCCCAAATCAGGTCGAATCCAAGCGGTAAGGGTTAAAACAGGGTCTGATTTGTCATTAATTCAGCGTTGTTGTTTTTGACATTTCCTACTGCGGGAGAAACTTCCCAAGCTTGAATATCAACATTTGGCGCTGACTCTAAAACTTCCGGCAGTGGGTTGGTCGGTGAATTTAACCAGGTATTGTGCAGTTCTGGAGTCAATAGCACTGGCATTCGATCATGGATGTAAGAAAAATCCGGCCGTGCCTCTTGCGTCAAAATTGCTGCGGTCCAAAGCAGATGTCCATCAGGTTGTTTCCAAGATTCATAGATTCCTGCCAGACCTAAAACAGTTTCACTTGTTGCTGAAAAATAATATGGTGTCTTCTTGCCAGGGCTTCCCTGCCATTCGTACCAGCCATCAGCCGGAACGATGCACCTTCGCTTTCCTAGTGCCGATCTAAAGGAAGGTTTCTCAGCAGCGGTTTCACTTCGCGCATTAATCATTCGGGAACCTATTGCCGGATCCTTTGCCCAACCTGGTACTAAACCCCAAGTAAATGCAGCCAGGAGTCTTCCTTCGACTTGCGAAACTATGGCTGGGATTTGGTGCGTTGGCGCAACGTTGAAATTTGGTTGGAATGGTTCTGATTCAATTTGATCAATTTTCTTTACAGGTGAAGTTAAATCGGCAATGCGCCCTTCAAGGACTGCAATTGAGCTGACCTTAAACTGGCTGGCTATTACCTTTGGGTCAGTCTTTAGCGTGAATCTTCCGCACATATTCCCTAGTCTGCCAGCCGTTAGGCTTAGAGATGTGCCTGATCTATGGAATGCTCCGAACCGGACCGATCCGCTAGCTGCGCATGTTCGAATCCCTGGCTCGAAATCCTTAACTAATCGCTGGCTAGTTCTAGCTGCCCTTTCAGATGGCGAGTGCCGAATCAATCACCCACTACAAGCGCGCGACACTCTGCTTATGGCTCAGGCGCTAGTGGCCCTTGGCAGTTCAGTTGAGATCCAGGATGACGCTTTTGTGGTTACTCCTGGCCGAACTTCCGAAGCGACGCAAGTTGATTGCGGATTAGCTGGAACTGTCATGAGATTTGTTCCACCCATTGCCGCGCTTTGTTCAAGCACCGTTCGCTTTGATGGTGATCCGCAAGCGCGAATTCGTCCAATGAATCAGATTATTTCTGCGCTTCGAGACTTGGATGTTGAAGTAACGGATGATGGTCGCGGCACATTGCCATTTACAGTTGTTGGCAAAGGTTTTGTACCTGGTGGCGCCGTAACCATTGATGCATCTGCGTCATCACAGTTTGTTAGCGCATTGCTTTTGGCTGGATGCAGGTATGACGCAGGAGTTTCCGTAATTCACTCGGGCACAGCATTGCCGTCAATGCCACACATAGATATGTCTGTTGAAGTTTTGCGAGAACTTGGAATTCGCGTCGATGTTGACATCAAGGATTCAACAAGTGCCACCTGGACAGTTCACCCCGGAGTGCCGCGTTCCTTCGATGTAACTGTTGAACCAGACTTATCAAATGCAGCTCCGTTTCTTGCGGCTGCATTAGTTTGCGGTGGATCGGTGGCAATTCCCAATTGGCCAACCCAAACAACGCAAGCCGGTAACGCGCTTCTAGATCTGCTGCCAAAACTGGGTGCGACTGTTTCTCGAACTGGAAATGATTTAGTAGTAACCGGCGGATCACAAATCAACGGGATCGATGTTGACCTGCACGATGTTGGCGAACTCACTCCAGTGATTGCCGCACTATGTGCGCTTGCCTCTGGTCCGTCTACGCTACGAGGAATCGCCCACTTACGTGGACATGAGACAGATCGACTTGCAGCTCTAGTTACTGAGATCAACAAGTTAGGTGGGAATGCCACTGAAACTCCAGATGGCATCCATATCGAACCCGCACCACTTCATGGCGGCCAGTTCGCTACCTACTCTGACCATCGCATGGCAATGGCCGGTGCCGTACTTGGATTAGCTGTTTCAGATTTAGTGATTGAAGATATTGCAACTACGAGTAAGACGTTGCCGGACTTTGCAAACATGTGGCAAGAAATGGTTAACGCGTGAGTCAATTCGACGAAGATTCCATCTCGGGCAGACCTACCCGAGGTAACTCCAGGCGTCGAACTAAAGATCGACCGGATTTTTCTAAAGCTGAGATTGGCCAAGTAATTGGTGTTGATCGTGGCCGAATAACTTGCTTGTTTCCAGCGGGTGAACTATTTGAAAACCAAGTTCAAGTTACAACGGTTAAGGCCCGCGAGCTCGGACGTAAGGGCGTAGTTATCGGTGACCGAGTTCGCCTTGTTGGTGATCTTTCTGGCGCTGTTGATACTTTGGCGCGGTTGGTAGAGATAATTGAGAGAGAAACGGTTTTAACTCGAACTGCAGATGACAGTGATCCGGTTGAACGAGTGATCGTCGCTAATGCTGATCAAATGGCGATTGTTACTGCAGCCGCAAATCCAGAGCCTCGAATTGGCTTGATTGATCGTGCGCTAGTGGCTGCATTCGAAGCTGGACTTGAACCACTTTTAATCATTACCAAAGTTGACCTAGGATCACCGCAAGCGATTCTTGATAACTATTCCGGAATGGACTTGCGACACATTGAAGTGAATCAACAGAGTGGCGCAGGAATCTCTGAAGTTAGAGCAGCGCTATCAGGAAGAACTACTGTGTTTCTTGGGCACTCTGGAGTGGGCAAATCAACTTTGGTGAACTCCCTGGTCCCTGACGCGCTACGAACAACTGGTGAAGTAAATGATGTCACTGGGCGCGGTAAGCACACATCAACTTCAGCCCGAGCCATTCCCCTTCCAAATGATTCAGGTTGGGTGATTGATACTCCAGGACTTCGCTCATTTGGACTGGCGCACGTTAAGCCTGAAGACATCATTGAGTCGTTCCCGGAGTTGGTTGATGGCGCCAATGAGTGTCCACGAGCCTGCACGCACGTTAATTCTGTTGGACAATCCCCTCCGGACTGCGCACTCGACGAATGGGTAACTCAAAACCATGCTGGCAGCGCAGGCGAAGGTCGTCTGACTTCACTTCGAAGATTGCTATTCGCACTTCAAACGCCATCGAGCTAGAGTGCCAAATTTCGGTCCACAAGAATTTGCCAGTAGCGTAAAGTCATGAACTCAGATCTTGAATTGGCTTTGGAAATGGCTGCGGTCGCAGACCAGTTGGCTATGTCTAGGTATCGCGCTTTAGATCTCAGTATCGAAACCAAGCCAGACTTCACTCCTGTCACAGAAGCTGACCGCGCAGTTGAAACTAAGCTGCGTGAATTACTTGCTAGCAATCGTCCCGCCGATGGCGTGATCGGTGAAGAGTTTCCAAATACCAATGAATCCGCATCGCGAACTTGGATTATTGATCCAATCGATGCAACTAAGAATTATGTGCGAGGTGTTCCAGTATGGGGAACCCTTATCGCACTTGCAATCGATAGTGAGCCAGTTGTTGGCGTGGTATCTGCGCCCGCCATGGGAAGGCGTTGGTGGGCTAGTCCTGAAGATGGGGCATTTACTAAAGATGTTGATGGTTCTGTACGGAAGATTTCACCGTCAAAAGTGCAATCGCTAAGCGATGCATCATTTTCTTATTCAGATCCAATCGGCTGGGATTTACTCGGCAAAGACTCACTTGCAAAGATTACGAATGCAGTTTGGCGTACCAGAGGCTATGGTGACTTTTGGTCGCACCTTCTCGTTGCCGAAGGTGCAGTCGACATCGCAATCGAACCAGAATTACAAAACTATGACATGGCAGCGTTCATAGCGATTGCTAATGCAGCTGGCTGTAGGGTCACAGGAATAAAGGGTCAAAGCCCTATGCAGGCTGGTCATGCAATTACCACTAATGCCTTGCTGCATGATCAAGTTTTAAAGTTACTTAACTAAGCGCGAGATTCGTACTGGCATCCCAGCCACTGGTCGCAAAGTTACCGAAGCATCAATCGGTACTGGCGAATTGTGCACTGCTTCAATGTTCCACGTCGTCGCGATATGGGCCAAGATTTGTGAACCTTCAAGTCTTGCCATTTCTTTTCCAATACATAAGCGAGCGCCCGCACCAAACGGAATGTAGCCAAGTTGTGGAGTACCTGCTTTAAACCGGTCAGGCATAAATGCAGTTGGATTTTCCCAAGCTTTTGGATTTCGATGCACCAACCACGGACTCACAATCACAAGAGAATTTGCTGGAATCAGGACATCATCGACCGTTAAGTCACTTAATGTCCGACGCGTAATAACCCAAGCCGGTGGGTAAAGCCGCAGAGATTCGTCGAAAACCATTTGAGCTCGCGTTGGATCCTTCTTTAGCTTTTGCAATTCATCTGGATTAGCAACTAACAAATGCCAAGCCCAGGTGAGGGCACTAGCAACCGTTTCATGGCCAGCCACAATAAATGTTGCTATCTCGTCGCGGATTTGTTGCTTTGTTAATGGCGTTTCTAAATCAGGATCTAGCAAAACATCTAACATGTCACGAATTGGAGCATCGTCTGGGAGTTTATCTAAAGTCCGAGAACTCAAGATTGCATCAACTGCTTTATCGAGTCGCTTAATTGCCCGCTTCATCTTCAGATTTGCTTGAGTTGGAATAACTAATGGCAATGAAATCGGATTTCGGGCTCGCGCTACAACTCCGTGGAGTGCGGTTAATGTCGCGGAGGTTATCTCATCGACATCGTCATCGACTTCGATTCCAAAGAGTGCACCGCATGTGATCTCAAGCGCCAAACTCATCATTGCGTGATCCATGTCAACTATCGCTGGACCTTCCGAAGTTAATTCAGTCCACTGAGCATCTAGTTTGACTAATCCAGCTTCAATGTGATGTTCGGAGAGGGCAACCATCTCTTTATGAAAAGCTGGCTGCAGCATTCTTCGTCTAGGTCGCCAAGCTTGAGTATCAGCAGTCAGCAATCCATCTCCAGTTACAAGTGAAAGATTGTTGTATTGCAAAGTTCGTTTAGAAGTTTCGTTATGTTGATTAACTAGGACTTCCTTTGCGCCTTCTGGGCTGGTAACCAAATAGGTAGCAGGTTTTGGAATTGGAAACTGAACTACATCGCCAAACTCGGCCCAAGTTGCTTCGAGATATGTGAGTGGATCAGACGTTATGTTCTTTATGTTTCGAAGCATTGACCCACCTTGTGGACCAACCGCCGTTACTGGAGTGTTCCAGCCATATCGCTTTGGCATCTTGTTGCCAGACATTTAGGCAGCAATCGACTTGGCGTCACGTCGCAGTGGCAAAAGTCCCAGAACTAATGCGCTCCCAAGTAAGATGCAGGCTGCACCGATTAGGTCTGTGACGGTTACGGCCTCCCCTAGGAATGCTGCGCCAACGATTACGGCCACCACTGGAACCATAAATTCTGTTGTAAGGGCCTTAGTCGCACCAATTTCGGCTACTAGGCGGAAGTACAAAATGTAAGCCAATGAGCTTGCTGTGCCGGCTAATAAGAAGAGCCATCCGAATGATGCAAACGTCGGGGTCTTAACGATAGGTACTACAAACATAAATGGCAAAAGGTAAAGTCCGCCAAATGTGAAGGTTCCGATGGTCTGCTCCCACGCACCAATATGTTGCGCCCTGACCTTGGAATAGTTACCACCGAGTGCGAATCCAAATGAGGCAATAGTTGATCCGATAAATCCAAGTAGGAAGTCTAAATCTAGGGCCTGTGAAGAAAGGCCGATCAGGATTACTACTCCCCCAAAACCTATCCACAAACCCAAGATCATTAACTTGGTGTGCTTCGCTTTGCCCCAAACTCTTTCGATTAGCGCACTGTAAAGCGGGATGGTTGTTACCAGAATTGCAGTAAGCGCAGTTCCAAGTTTTGAAAGCGCATATGTCATGCCGCCAAGATTCATGGCAACTGAAGTGGCGCCCAATATCGCATAGTGCTTGGTGTCATTCACATCGTAAGTAAGTGCAACCTTCATAATCTTGGCCAGAACCAAAAGGATTAGAACTGCTGTAAACGCCCGAAAGCTTACGCCACCAACCCAGCCAAAGGTTTCAACCACTTTGGTTAGCCAAACAAAGGAAAGTCCCCAGAACATAAAGGTCCAGAAGTACATGTTTAGCTGGCGTGTAGTCACGCCCTAACTCTATCGGCGCAAGACTTTAGGCTCCCAATGCATCAATCGCGTCGACCAACATGTCCCAGAATTTTTCAACATCCAATTCCATTGCCACGTCGACGTTTGCTTTTTGGCCTGTTGTGCCATGCAAGTCAACGACAGTAGCGCCTCGGGTGAGTTCGCCACTCAACTCAACGGAGACAGGCGCTGAAACTAGTTTGGCTACGGTCATGTCAATGATGATTGCCAAGGCAACTGGGTCGTGAACCGGAGGATCTGGCATTCCAAAAACATCCCGATAGGTATCGGCAAAGAACTTAAGCAAGTCGACAATTGTGTGCGCCAGTTTTGTATCCAGTTTTGAGATGCGATCCAAGACTTCCGAAGTTGCCAGCGCTTGGTGAGTAATGTTCAAGCCGGACATAATCAAAGGCAATCCACTTCGAAGCACAATGTCTGCAGCTTCCGGGTCTGCCCAGATATTGAATTCTGCATACGGAGTCCAGTTACCACGTTCAGTGCTGCCGCCCATAAACGAAATGTGTTCGATACGGTCATGAAGTTCCGGATATGCCTGCAAGAACAAGGCGATGTTTGTCAGTGGACCAGTTGGGATTAAAGTAACTTTTCGATCGCAATTCCTGATTAGGTCTGCAATCAACTCAACGGCCGATAGCGGGCTTAGTTCATAGGTTGGTTCTGGCAACTCCGCGCCATCCAGAGCAGTTGCACCATGGATGGTTGGCGCAGCACTTGCCTTGCCAGCCATTGGGTCATTTGCACCCTTAGCAATTGGAACCGTTATGTTCGCTAACGCACAAATTCGTTGAGCATTGTAGGTAACTTTTTCTAACGAACCATTGCCCGAAACAGTTGTGATGCCCAAAAGTTCGATCGCGGGGTGCGCTGCAGCCAACAAAATCGCCATCGCGTCATCGTGCCCAGGATCGCAATCTAAAACTATTGGCGTCGGCAAAGTCATAACCCTATTGTGCCGTATTGCTAGAGATAGTCTTATTACGCCTACTTACTTATCGGAGTTAACATGTCAACACCGCTCACTCTTACTTCCGAGGAGCAAGCCATGCTTGACGGTGAACATGGTCCAGCAGTCGCAATGTGTATGCGAATCATCGTTGGTGTTGCTCGGGCCAACGGCGCCGAGAAGTTAATTGAAATTGAATCAGTCCATGCCGATGGAACTTTGTATCACGGTGAAGCGGGCTTAGATTTCACTGAAAAGCTTGTTGAGCTTGGTGGCAAGGTGAAAGTAAAGACCACAACCAATGTTGGCTCTCTAGATTTATTGCACCCCAATTTGGTTCATGGCGACGAAACCTTAATGGCGCATGGCCGCCGCTTGATGGATGCGCACATTGCTCTTGGTTGTGAACCGACATGGTCATGCGCGCCTTATCAAGCTGGCCATCGTCCAGCATTCGGCAGTCACGTGGCTTGGGCGGAGTCAAATGCGATTGCCTTTGTTAATTCGGTCCTTGGTGCACGTTCTGATAGATATGGGGACTTTCTAGATTTATCGGCTGCAATTACAGGACGAGTTCCATTTGGTGGGCTCCATCATGACGAGGCACGTAAGGCCGTTTTGGTTTTAGATTTTTCCGAGATTGACTCAAAAGTGTTTTCTGAAGACGCTGCCTGGGCAGCACTTGGCGTGATCTTAGGTAATCGAGCTGGCACTCGAGTTGCTGCCATGGTTGGCCTGCCTGGTGATCTGTCCGACGGTGGCGTTACCGAAGATCGCCTGAAGGGAATGGGGGCAACCAGTGCTTCGGCTGGTGGCGTTGGACTATTTCACGTAGTTGGCGTAACTCCAGAAGCACCAACCTTGGAAGCTATCGTTGCGCCAAATGCTGAGTACTTAAAGATTACAGCTGCTGATGTAAGGGAAGCCAGAGACACGTTGAGTACAACATCAAGTGAAAAGCTAGATGCGGTAAGTCTTGGAACACCCCACTTTTCAGTTGATGAGTTCAGGTTGTTGGCTGAAGTTATTGGTGATGGTCCAAAGTTTGCCGAGAAAATTGATTTCTACATTTCAACCAGCAGAGATGTAATGGCGCGCTCCAAAGAGTTGGGATATCTAGATGTTTTCCTCAACGCTGGCGGGCGTGTTGTGACAGATACCTGTACTTACGTAACACCAGTACTTAATCGTGACGTAAAGAATGTGATGACTAATTCAGGTAAGTGGGCCTGGTACGCGCCTGGAAACCTTGGCATCGACACCGTGCTGGGCAGTCTTGCGGAATGTGTGGCATCCGCCCGGGCTGGCAAAGTCGTCCGTGATGAAAGTTTGTGGTCGTAATCATGGCAAAAGTATTGACAGGCAAGATTTCTCATCCCGGGGTGGCCGAGGGTGAAGTGCTGTTACTGACCGAACCTGTTTCATTTTGGGGCGGCGTGGATCATCATGGCGTAATAATTGATGTGCACCATGCCCAGCACAAAGCCAAGATGACTAACAAGATTTTGGTTATGCCTTCTGGACGTGGCTCAAGTTCCGCAACTGCAGTTTTGGCGGAATTGATTAGAACTGGCGATGGTCCCCTAGCAATTGTGATGCTGCAATGCGACACAATCCTGGTGATCGGTGCACTGGTATCTGCAGAGATTTATGACATTAGTCTGCCAATTGTTGAACTTGAAACAGCAGAATATGAGCAACTACAAGACGGAATGCAAGTCTCGATTGATGCCAATTCGCAAAACGATCTGGCAACCATAACCATTTAGTTCATCGGAAATCTTGTTGTCCGAATTGGGTAGAATTAAGGTAGCTCAATCAGAAAGCAAGCCATGTCCAAAGTAAAGGATTTCTTTACCCCGCGAAATGTAGCGGGTGAAAAAGTCACACTCATTGACATCATTAATGCACCGTACTTTCGACTAGCAACCCTAACCACTATTGCTGGCACATTGGCTTACTTCATTGGTGCAAATCTTCCAATGGTTTCTGGTGTTACCGCAGCAATCACGGCGATCGTTTCGGTTCGCCATACTTTCCATGACTCAATTCAAGGAAGCTTCCTCCAAATTCTCGGCGTTGTTATCGGAGGCACGGTTGCATTTGCTGCGATGAGACTTGTCGGATTTAACTCCGTCGTAGTCATGTTTGCAATATTCACCTGCTTTGTTACAGCGCGGTTGTTAAAACTTGGTGAAGAAGGGGCTATCGCAATTGCCGTTACGGTGATTTTGGTAGTCGGCCCAAGCGTTACTGCTAGCACCATTGAGGAACGCTTTTTCGGTGTGCTACTCGGAGCGACTCTTGCTACTTTTGCCTCATACTTCGTGCGAAAAGGCTCACCACAAGACCGCGCACTGAAGGCCGGTATTGAGCAGTCGTTCGCTTTGTCAGCATTGCTTAACGCAATCGCTAAGGCATTAACTGAAAATGACGGCACAGTTGATCCGAAAATTGCTAGTAAATGGTTGGCTCGTGCTGAATTCATCGCAAATGAAATTGCTGAGATCAAGGCTAATGCTGAATCCGCATTAGCTGGATCTGCTTGGTCGCCTGCTATCGATCATGCGGAAGCTAAAGCGGTAGTTGAACAAATTGAACTTACTGAGGCCACAGCTAGCACTGTGCTAAACATCTGTCGCGAGCTGGTACTTACTTCGGGCAGCTCGCAACAGTTGCCTGCCCTATTGGCTGCCGCTTTAGCTGGAGTGCTTAGTGCAACCGCGGAAGTGATTTCTGATCAGGCTGAAATTGCCGAGGACTCCCCTGCTGACGTTCAGCATGAAGATCTTGAAGACTGGCAGGACCAACGCCAGAAGGCCATCACTCAGCTTAGAAATCTAGATGACACTCAACCACTTTTGATCGGTGGATCGATTTTGCGTGATGCGGAAAAGATCACTGAGATTTTGAGTGATTGATTGGGGAACCAAAAAGTTTGCGGATTATTGTTTCCACCAAGGAAGGGACAGGACCCCTCCTAATTTGCGGTTACACCCGCAAATTACTCGTCCCAAATCCTGGCTCACTTACTTAGATAAAAAGAAAAGACACCCGAAGGTGTCTTTTCTTTTTAGTAGCGGGGACAGGATTTGAACCTGTGACCTCTGGGTTATGAGCCCAGCGAGCTACCGAGCTGCTCCACCCCGCGTCGGTTTTTCAAGGATACGCGAGGATTCCAGCCCAACCAAATCGCTAACTTGCTGGTTGGCTTGGAGATGGAGCCGGAGTCGCGACTGGGGATGGAGCTGGCGTTGGCGCCAGGCTCTCTCCCGCAATCTGACTACCCGCGGTAGTAGCACGGTCTAGCGCCTCTGACAGTCGATCCTGCGCTTCACCGTAAGCGGCAAAGTCACCAGCAGCCAACGCCGCTACACCGTCGGTGTAGGCCTTGTTAGCGTCGATAATTGCCTTCGCCAGATCTTGTTCTGGCGTTGTTACTGGTGCCGCAGGAGCTTCGGGATCAGCCGGATCTACTGGAATTGTGGTTTGTCCGGTGAACACCTTCTTCAGCGCGGTTTCCAAATCATCTTCGAAAGCAACCTTGGATCCGAAGGACACAAGCACCTTACGAAGCAATGGATAACCTTCGCCTTGGGACGCTCGAACGTAGACCGGTTCGAAGTAAAGCAAACCGCCACCGACTGGCAACGAAAGCAAGTTACCTAGAACAACATCGGACCCACCACTTCGCAACAAGGAAAGTTGCTTTGCTACTTCAGGGTCAGACTCGAAGTTATTCTGCACCTGACGAGGTCCAGGAATTGTCGTATTTCGCGGAAGTTGCAAAACTCGAATCGTTCCGTAGTCGTCCCCATAATCCGAGTTAACCGACATGAATGCAGCTAAGGTTTGACGCTTAGTTGGCGCATACGTAGTTGTTAACGAGAAGGTAGGTGCCTCTTGATCTGGCATCTGCAACGTTAAGTAATAAGGCGGCTGAGCTTGACCAACAGTTGGCTTAGTTGGATCTTCTGGAACGATCCAGAAATCCTGACCAGAGTAGAAGGCCTGTGGGTCACCTACGTGGTACTTAGCAAGCACATCGCGCTGAACCTTGAACATATCTTCTGGGTACCGAATGTGATCCAGTACTCCAGCAGGAATTGCAGACTTAGGCTGAACTACGCCTGGGAATGCTTTGCTCCAAGTTTGTAGAATCGGATCTTTTTCATCCCATGCGTAAACATTTACAGTTCCGTCATATGCATCCACAGTTGCCTTCACGGCATTGCGAATGTAAGTGATGTTTCCAGCACTAAGTGGAATCGATTCGAATTGAGTGTTTACTGAATCCGCAGTTGCATCACGTAATGAGATGCGAGCTGAGTATGGGAATTCATTTGTAGTTGTGTAACCATCAACAATCCATTGCACCTTGCCATCAATAACGGCTGGGTACGGATCGCCATCAAGAGTTAGCCACGGAGCAACTTTTGCAACACGTATCTTTGGATCGCGATCATAAAGAATCTTTGATTCTGAACCGATTTGATTCGACAACAAAATGTTTGTCTCTTGGTAGTTCAACGCAAAGATTGCACGCTGAATCATGTTTCCAATTGGGACACCACCAGCACCTGTGTAGGTGTTGTTGGTTTGGCCATTTGCACTCTTGTCGTCTGGGAAATCAAGTTCGATTGGTGGCTGACTGCCATCGCTACCAACAATGGAGTAAGCCGGAGATTGCTCACCGAAATAGATTCGCGGTTGATCAATGTCTAGCTTGCCTGATGGTGGAATGTTGCTCTCTGCAAACTTAGGAGCACCATCTGCTTCAGCCGTATTCTCATAAGCTGCAACGACACCATAGCCATGGGTAAAGACCATGTGGTCGTTAAACCAATTTCGCTGATCGTCAGCTAGACCTTCAAGATTTACCTCGCGAACTGCAATAACAGTTCCTCGCTTAACGCCATCGATTAAGTAACGGTCAACGTCAAGCGTTTCTGGGAAAGCATAGAAACCACGAATCTGTTGCAACTGGCTAAACGTTGGCGAATTCAGAGCTGGGTCAAGTAAACGAATGTTAGAAAGCGTTCCAGCATCTTCGGCCAACGAGGCTAATGATGGGTTATCAATTGCTGCATAGTCGGTGAACTTAACGTCGTTCAGGCCATATGCAGAAAGCGTGGAGTCAATGTTTCGCTGAATGTACGGAGCTTCACGTTGCAATTCCGAGGGCTTAACTTGGAACTGCTGAACGAAAGCTGGATACAGACCACCAATCACAAACGATGCACCTAGCATTGCACCGAATGCAATAAATGGCAGCGCCCATCCTTTTCTGAAGATTGCGACAAAAAACAGAATTGCAGTTGCTAGCGCAATGTAAGTCAAGATTGTTTTAGCAGGAACAACAGCATTTACATCCGTGTACTTAAGTCCCGTAATTAAGGCATCAGATTTCGTTGCCAAAGAATACTTATCAATCGAATAGGCGCCGGCCTTTAGTAGAGCAAGCGTGCCAAGCAAAAACATCAAGTGACGGCGAGCAGAATCTGTTGATTGAGAAATCTTTGTGCTTAGTCCGCCATAGATGTAGTGAACGACAACATTCACGATCAAAGAAATGATCAGAATGGTAAATCCAAATCCTAAGAAGAATCTCAAGAATGGAAGCTCAAAAGCATAGAACGAAATGTCTTTTCCGAATTGTGGATCGGTCTGGCCAAAAGGAGTGGAGTTGCTCCACAGCATGAAAGTCTTCCATTGACTTGCCGCCGAAAGTCCAGTCAGAACACCAAACGCAATTGGTCCAGCAATGAAAACTAAACGACGAAACGGATCAAGGCTTTCCCGATACTTCTGTAGCGCGAATTCCTCAGGTGTTGATGGCAAGTTGATCGGACGGGAGCGATAAGCCAGGGTGGCAGCGCCCCAAAGGCTGAGAGCTGTCAACACTGTCACTGAGATGAACAGGATTGCTCTGATTGTGAGCTGCTGAGTGAACACATCGGTTCGCCCTACCGAGCCGTACCACTGCCAGTCGGTATAGAAGCCAGCAAATATTGAAAATGCGACAAAAAGGCCGGCAAGAACCGTAAGGGTTATACCGAGAGGGCTACGACGAGGACGTTCTGAATTTATGCTCACTTAAATACCTTACGTTGAAATTTCGCAATCCACATACGGCAGACTTACCCTATGGATTTTGCTTCAAACCTAGAACCCTTGATTCGGGAAGTCGAAGACCACGTAGCCAGTGCCGGTTGGGATCAACCAGTTCGGCTATTTGCCTTAGTGCCCACAGCCAGCCTGCTGTCAGCCAATCCAGATCTGGCTGGAGAGCTAGGAATCAGCGCAGATATGCCTCTTACTTCCGTGGAGCAGGAAATTGAGGATGCCCTAGAGCTGGATGAATTACTGGCAACCATTGCTTGGCCAGAGGACGTAGCTGGAGCAATTGTGGTTTTGGAGCGAATTGTTTTGCCACCATCTGCAGAATCAGATTTACCTTCAAATGATGACTCTGCACTTGTGCAAGCCGCCTCTGATCATCCAGAGAGACGTGACGTGCGGATTGTGAGTGCCGTTTTACGCACTGGCCAAAATCTAAATGCGCTTCGTTACCGAACCCATGATTCAGCCGATGCAGTTGCAGTAGCACCGAACCTGGTGAGCCGACTAAATGACGCAGTAGCATCAACCTTTGCGGACTAGGCCATAGTTAGAAAAAGTTTTTGCAATTGCGCAGAAACTTCTTCATGGTTCTTCTTGCCATCAGTTAGACATTCTTTAAGTCCAGCAGAAATCAAGCTAAAGGCTGCTTTGTCGATCGCTTTAGAAACTGCAGCAAGCTGATTAACTATGTCTTCACAGGAACGACCTTCTTCGACCATGCGAAGAATTCCACCCATTTGACCCTCAGCCCTACGGATTCGCTTAACAAAATCATCTAGAGCTAACTCGTCTTCGACAACATGTGTTGGCTTCTTTACAGCACTCACGCTTGCTCTCCTGTGTTCAAAGGTGCACCCATCATTCGCCAGGAGCCGGTGCCACCAGCAATGTTGACTACATCAAATCCCTGTTGCTCCAAGAATGCGCAAGCCTGAGCAGATCTGCCACCTGCCTCGCAGATTACATAGTGCTTAGTTCCCTTATCAATTTCATTATTTCGAACTGGAATCATGGAAAGTGGGATGTGCTTTGCACCAGGCACATGGCCATCAACATACTCATCCATTTCGCGAACGTCTACGACTGAAACGTTTTTGTACAAGGCCATTAATTCAACGGCTGAAATCTCTTGCATCACTATCCTCGATTCCTTGGGGTGTAATTAGTTTAAGCGTTTGTTGTCTGAGTTTGTTGTTTAGCAATCTCGGCACGAACTTCTTCCATGTCGAGCGCTTCCACGGCGTCAAGAAGTTCATTGAATGCTGGCGCAGGTAAAGCACCTGGTTGGCTGAAAACCAAGATTCCATCGCGAAATGCCATCAGGGTTGGAATTGATGTGATGTTTGCGGCGGCCGCAATTTCTCGCTGTGCTTCAGTATCTACTTTTCCGAACTTAATGTGCTCGCGTTCATTTGAAGCGGCTTCAAATACTGGTCCAAACATGCGGCATGGGCCACACCATTCTGCCCAAAAATCAACCAGCACAATGCCTGATCCAGTAACTGTTGCTTCGAAATTTTCTTTGGTTAACTCTAGAGTTGCCATCATTTTCCCTTATCGATTTATTTCGTCTAGTTGAGGTTGTTCTTTAACTTTTTTCGGCTTTGGTAATGCGCACTGGGATTCATTTACCAGTCGCTTGCGCAGGGCGTACATCAAAAGCAGGAGTCCAGCCGCGCCTAAATAGGGCTGAACTGGACCAAAGTATTGAATTGCTCCGGTTGAACCAAGTGCAATCAACACCAACTTGTTGCACACTGGGCAGCCAACGGCTAGGTACGCAAGGAAGCCACCTATTGAACCAACTTTTGCCGAGCTCTCGTCTGTGATAACCGCATCCATCCGCACGTAGGTAGCGAAGAGCATCCCTGACAGAACAGAAGTTGCGATCAAAACGGGCACGGACCACGGAGTGACGCCAACTGCTCTGCCAAATACGGGATTTTCGATAACTGCAGTTGGAATTCCAATAATGAAAAAAGTTGCGATCGCCACAGCAATTGCTGTGACCCACCTTCTAGCAGGCCACAGCATTACTGCAGTTAAGCAAGTCGGTGTCATTACTTACCAAAAAGCTTTCCGAAGAATGATGACTTTTCGCCCGATTCCTTTTTCTTTGAAGCGCAATCGCAACGATTGCTCATTGGCACGCCAGCAAACACCATGTCTAAGTGTTGGCCACAGCCACTGTATGTAACCTTGCCGCACTTACGGCAGTTAACTCGACTACACATCTGATTTCCTTTTTCTATTAGTTAATTGATTAAAAGTCTTATTGAACTACTGGTCCGCCAGCAGCTTCCCAATCGATGATTCCACCCTGCATGTCATACATGTCTGTGAATCCAAGCTCAGCCATTTCTTTTGTTGCTACGGCTGAACGATTAGCACTGCGGCAATACACAGCAACTGTCGCGTTCTTATCTAGCTTTGAAACTTCGCTAGAGAAATTTGAGTCTGCAACATTGATGTTGATTGCATTTTCAATGTGTCCAGCATTGAACTCTTCTGGAGTGCGAACGTCCAGGATGATTACACCCGGTTGCGCAATTACTTCGCTGAACTCGACTGGATCAACTTTCTTGGTGGCTTCATTGCTACTGGAGCAACCAGCCAAAAGACCTACGGATGCAATCGCTGCTACCGCAAGTGCTACTGCCTTCTTCATTTAACGTCCCCTCTAATCTGGTGTTAGGAAACTATAACATACCCCTAGGGGTATACTTAGAACTTCTGGGGACACCCGTAATAAGTTTTGGAGAGCACTATGAGTAACGCAGCACAAAAATGGGCAGAAGATCTAGCTGAATGGGCAATACCTGAAAACATCATGGCTCAGGCACCCGAATCTCCATGGATCCATCCACCTGCAATGTTTACTTTGCCAAGTGAAATTCCGGATAGTCCATCACACCAACGGGCGCGCGAAGCGGTACCTGCTGGCGGAAGCGTCCTGGACATTGGTTGTGGAGGCGGGATTGCCGCGTTTGCGATTGCGCCACCGGCAGGGACCGTTATCGGAGTTGATCACCAGGGTGAGATGCTCAAAATGTTTGCGCAATCCGCAGACGATAAAGGTTTCAAACACACGGAAGTTTTGGGCGACTGGCCAGATGTTGCGCCTCAGACTCCAAGCGCTGATGTTGTTACTTGTCACCACGTGGCATACAACGTGGCTGCAATTGAACCGTTCCTGGCCGCTCTAAATTCTCATGCCACAAAGCGGGTAGTAATCGAACTGCCACAGCAGCACCCGCTTGCAACAATGCGCAATTCTTGGAAGCACTTTTGGGAACTAGAGCGCCCGGTTAATCCAACTCCTCAAGATTTAGTTGAAGTGCTGGCTCAAATGGGAATATCTGCCAACTTGGAATTGTGGAACGGACCAAAGCTGCGGCCGCTGGATATTGAGGACGATGTTCGGTTTCTGCGGATTCGTTTGTGCCTAGACAGTTCAAGAGACGCCGAAATCAGAGAGTTCCTCGAGGCTCAGGAGCCAATGGAATCAAGGGCTTTGGCCACGATTTGGTGGGATAAATAAATTTTCCAAATACCCTCCAGGGTATGCAGGTTTTCTAGTACATTGCTTTTGGTCTCGAATCTATAAATTTTTTGAAGTCTTGGAGGGCTAATGTCTAATGAATTAATGCACGATGTTGTTGTTGTAGGTGGCGGAACTGCTGGCATCACGGTTGCAGCTCGCCTAAAGCGCGCTGGCATCAAGGACGTTGCCATTATTGAACCAAGCGAAGATCATTACTACCAACCACTATGGACGTTGGTAGGTGGCGGACAGTCTAAAGCTGCTGATTCTGTGCGTCCTCAAGCTAACCTAATTCCAAAAGGTCAAACTTGGATCAAGGATTCAGCTACGGCAGTTGATCCGGATTCCAATACGGTCACATTAGCTAGCGGCAAAACCGTTAAATACAAGTGGCTAGTCATGGCTGCAGGAATTCAGTTGAACTGGTCAAAAATTTCCGGATTGCCCGAGGCGCTAGGCAAAAACAATATCTCTACGAATTACCGATTCGATCTAACGGATTACACCTGGAAGGCGATCCAGGACACCAAGTCAGGCGTTGCCGTTTTTAGCATGCCAGCTGGACCAATTAAGTGTGCGGGTGCACCGCAGAAGATTGCCTACTTAGCCGCAGACTATTGGCGCAAGCAAGGCACGCTCAAAGACATTGATGTGCACATGGTGCTACCTACTCCTGGCATGTTCGGTGTACCGGAGTTTGCCGCAACCCTTACTGAAGTTGTAAATCGTTATGGCATCCAGGTTCACTTCGAGAGCGAAGTTATCGCTGTGGATGCAAACACAAACGACATAACTATTCGCCATAACCCAACAGGTGACACCAAGGTACTTAAGGCCGCCATGGCGCACATTACTCCGCCGCAAAGCGCGCCGGATTGGATTGCGAACAGCCAAATTGCTGATCCAAACAATGCCTTCGGTTATGTAGAAGTGGATAAGCACACTTTGCAACATTCCCGCTACTCGAACATCTTTGGTTTAGGTGACTGCACAACTACACCTAACTCAAAGACAGGTGCTGCAATTCGCAAGCAAGCTCCAGTCTTAGTTGCAAATTTGGTAGCTGCTAGAGCATCTAAGCCAGCAACAAAGTACTATGACGGTTACGCCTCCTGCCCGCTAATCACAGGTGTCAACAAGTGCGTCATGGCTGAGTTCAACTACGAACTCAAGCGAACTCCGACATTCCCAGTGCTTGATATGACGAAAGAACGTTACGACATGTACATGGTTAAGAAGCACGGATTGCCGGTTTTGTACTGGAATTTCATGTTAAAGGGACGCGCTTAACCTCTTGCTTTAGATACCCCCTAGGGTATACAGTTGAAACATCTAAGTGGAGGAATTATGGCTTTAACAGTAATCAACATTGATACACCAACACTGGGCGATCGCTCTTACATCGCACATGACGGCAAGACTGCGCTCGCGGTTGATCCACAACGTGACATTGATCGCGTAGAGGCAATTCTTGATCGCGAAGGACTGATCCTAGGTGGAGTTGTTGAGACTCACATGCACAATGACTACGTTTCTGGCGGCTTAGTACTTGCCCAGAAGCATGGTGCAAAGTACATCGTTAGCGAAATGGATCCCGTCACCTTCGAGCGCGTTACCGTCGCCGACACTCAAATCGAGGCAATTGGTGACTTTGCGGTTAAGGCCCTCCACACCCCAGGTCACACGTTTACTCACATGTCATATGCCCTACTTGATGGTGCAGAAAAAGCTCATGGTGTTTTCACCGGTGGCTCGATGTTGCACGGTTCAACTGGTCGTCCTGACTTACTTGGCATGGATAAAGCTCGTGAACTTGCCGGACTACAACATGGATCGCTACATCGACTCGCAGAAATGCTAGAAGATGGCGTAAATGTCCATCCAACCCATGGCTTTGGATCATTCTGCGCAGCGACTGCAACTTGTGGCGACTCTTCGACTATCGCTGATGAGAAGAAGACAAATCCAGCGCTTCTGTTAGAGAAGGAAGCGTACATAGTTCAGACTCTTGCTGGCCTAGATGTCTTCCCTGCCTACTACAAGCACATGGGTCCAGCGAATCATGCCGGCCCAGGACCAATTGATCTTTCTGAGTTGGCTCGGATGTCTACTGAGGAAGTAATGAAGGCGATGAAGTCTGGTGCGTGGATCGTTGATCTTCGCACAAGAAGTTCATGGGCTGCTGCACACGTACCAGGCACAATGTCATTTGGCATTGATGGCTCTATGGCAACTTACTTCGGCTGGATGTTCCCTTATGAGAAGCAGCTAGTTCTAATGTCCGACAAGGCATCTGACATTGCCGAGGCCCAGCGCGAATTAGTTCGCATTGGAATCGATCGCCCATCCGGATCTTTCGTTGGCGACGTTGCCGAATTTGGTGATTCAAAGTCCACTCGTGCAGTTAGCTTCAAGGATGTTCCTGCAGTTATTGGAAC
>JBIIZV010000141.1:0-3160 GCA_044346095.1 Candidatus Nanopelagicales bacterium | reverse complement strand
TTCAGAAATTTCGGTTGATGACCTAAGTTCTGCAAGCGATCACAATGTTGTGAGATACGACAAAGCTGGTGATCAGCATTACGACATCATTAGTGCCTACATTAAGTCGATTCGTGGCTCGGATCCCGATGCTGCACTGCATTACTTAGCGCGAATGATTGAGGCTGGAGAAGATCCGAGATTTATCGCACGCCGATTAATGATTAGCGCAAGTGAAGATATCGGACTTGCTGATAATTCGATGTTGCAGGTAGCGGTTGCTGCCGCGCAGACTGTGGCGCTTATTGGAATGCCGGAGGCACGAATCACTTTGTCGCAGGCAACAATCGCATTGGCGTTGGCACCAAAGTCCAATAGCGCTTACCTAGCAATTGATCGAGCCATCGATGACATTCGAACTGGTGACATTGGAACTGTCCCAGCTCACTTGCGAGATTCACACTATGCCCGCGCTGGAGATTTAGGTCATGGTGTTGGGTACTTGTATCCACACAATGAGGCCGCTGGAGTTAGTGAACAGACTTATCTGCCAGACCCATTAAGTAATGCCAGGTACTACCAGCCAACAGATCGTGGCGAGGAATCAGGATTGCATCAAGTTTGGAGCAAAATTCGTTCCATTCTGGGTAGGGATTAAGCCGAAACCTACTTAGTTCGTTAGGGTTTAGGGGATAGCGCACCAAGTTTGTGGGTTTTTACTCGCAAACTGACACTAAATAGAGAGAGTTGATAGCAGTGGAATCCGCTGAAATTCGATCCAGATTTTTGAACTACTTTGAGTCCAAAGGTCACACGGTCGTGCCTAGCGCCAGTCTGCTACTTGATGATCCAACTCTGTTATTCGTAAATGCTGGAATGGTTCCGTTCAAGCCATATTTCTTAGGTGAAGCTGCGCCGCCATATCCGCGCGCAGTATCTGCTCAAAAAGTAGTTAGAACTTTAGATATCGAAGAAGTTGGAAAAACAACTCGTCATGCATCGTTTTTCCAAATGTGTGGCAACTTTTCCTTTGGTGATTACTTCAAAGAGCAAGCCATTCCATATGCCTGGGAATTACTAACTTCACCAGTATCTGAAGGTGGTTACGGATTTCCAGAAGACAAGCTTTGGGTCACTGTCTATTTAGACGATGACGAGAGTGTGGATATTTGGCACAAGGTCGTTGGTGTCCCAATGGAAAGAATCCAACGTCGTGACATGGCCGACAACTATTGGTCAATGGGTGTACCTGGTCCTTGTGGGCCATGTTCAGAGATTTATTACGACCGCGGACCAGAGCACGGGCGCGAAGGCGGACCAATTGCGGATGAAACAAGATATCTAGAAGTTTGGAATCTTGTTTTCATGCAATTCGAACGTGGCGAAGGACCTGGCAAGGAAAACTTCCCAATTCTTGGCGAACTTCCATCAAAGAGTATTGATACTGGCATGGGCCTTGAGCGTATGGCTGCATTGCTTCAGGGCGTAGATAACATCTACGAGATTGATACAACTCGAATCATCTTGGATCGAGCCAGCGAGTTAAGTGGTCGTAAGTATGGCGCCGATCCAAAGTCTGATGTTGCATTGCGCGTGGTTGCCGATCACGCGCGAACCTGTGCGTTTTTGATTGCAGATGGCGTATTGCCTGGAAACGAAGGTCGCGGCTACGTTTTGCGTCGCATCTTGCGCCGTGTGGTTCGGAATATGCGACTACTCGGAACTCACGAACCTTCGATGAAAGAACTTATTGCGGCCAGCATTACTGCGATGGCACCTCAGTATCCAGAACTACTAACTGAGCAAGGTCGCATCATGTCCATTGCTGCAGCTGAAGAAGAAACTTTCTTAAGCACGCTTGAGCGCGGAACTTCCATGTTCGATTTAGCCGCCGCTGACTTGAAGTCATCAAAGACAAAAGTATTAAGTGGCGATTCCGCATTCGCTCTTCATGACACATTTGGTTTCCCAATCGATTTAACGCTCGAGATGGCAGCCGAACAAGGCCTAAGCGTTGATGAAGAGGGCTTCCGACGTTTAATGCAGGAACAGCGTTCCCGCGCTAAAGCTGACTCGGTCGCTCGAAAGAGTGGCGTTGCTGCTGTAACGGTCTATCGCGACATCATGGGAAAGTCAGGTGTAACAAAGTTCACTGGCTATACCGAGACAGAAACTGAGAGTGTTGTCACCGGTCTCGTTGTAGACGGAGTTGATGTAAAGAGTGCAGCACAAGGCGATGAAATCGAAGTTCTCACAGATCGCACTTCGTTCTATGCCGAAGGTGGCGGACAGTTAGCTGATCACGGACAAATCACCCTCGGCGACGGGTCGGTTATTGAAATCTCTGATGTGCAAACTCCAGTACCTGGTTTGTATGTACATCGCGGTCGCGTTTTATCTGGCGCACCAACTGTTGGCGCGAGTGCCCTAACTCAAGTTGATGTGCAACGCAGACTTGCAATCTCGCGTGCTCACACTGCAACTCACATGGTTCACAAAGCTTTCCGTGAAGCCTTGGGTGAAACTGCAACGCAGATGGGTTCCGAAAACTCACCAGGACGTTTCCGTTTTGATTTCCCAAGCGCTGGAGCGGTTCCGCAGTCAGTTCTTTCTGATGTTGAAGCTCGCGTTAACGAAGTTCTTCTCGACAACTTGCTGGTTACCGCAGAATTAATGACTCAAGATCAAGCTCGCGCAACGGGAGCAATGGCACTGTTTGGTGAAAAGTATGGAGACCAAGTCCGCGTTGTCAGCGTTGGTGACTGGGCGCGCGAACTTTGCGGTGGAACTCACACTGAGCGTTCCGGACAGTTGGGTGTAATCACTTTCTTGTCCGAAAGCTCAATTGGCGCTGGAGTGCGAAGAGTAGAAGCTCTAGTTGGTGCCGATGCATATCGTTATTTAGCTCGCGAACATCATCTAGTTGGCCAGCTTTCCGAAATGACTAAAGTCAGAGCCGAAGAGTTACCAGACCGAATTGCAAAAATGATGGAGCGCTTGAAGGCAGCCGAGAAAGAAATTTCGAAGGCACGCACGGCAGCGTTGACCAGCAACATCGAATCTCTTGTGGGTGAGCCAGTTCGCGTTGGCGAGATTTCGCTTTACCGATTCACTGCACCTAGCGGTACTTCAGCAGGTGATTTACGCGACTTGGTGACAAATGCAAAGGGCAGCATTAAGG
>JBIIZV010000140.1:0-3162 GCA_044346095.1 Candidatus Nanopelagicales bacterium | reverse complement strand
TACCGCCAGTTAGAACTTTCGCTCCCCCAGCTACGGCCTCATTAACCCATTCCTCAACTCGGATTGCGGCAGCTTCATTGATCATCGGTCCAACAACAGTCTTTTCATCTCGTGGATCCCCATTAGGAAGCGCTGCCACTGCAGTAACAATTCGATTTGTCATCTCTGCAAAAATTGAATCGTGAATCAAAACTCGTTGCACCGAGATGCATGACTGACCGGCTTGGTAGTTAGCAAAAGTAGCAATGCGCGACGCTGCCCAAGTCATGTCCTTTTCGCTATTCCAGTCTTCAAGTACAACTGCGGCAGCATTTCCACCAAGTTCAAGTGTTATGTGCTTACTTGGAACTGCCTTTTGGATTTCAAAGCCAACTTTGTCTGATCCAGTGAACGACACAACTGGCAAGCGCACATCCGCTACTAAACCAGGTGCAGCTTCGTTACCAACTGGAATCACAGACCATGAACCTGCAGGCAAGTCAGTCTCAGCAAGAATCTCACCAAGCACCAAGGCACTCAAAGGCGTACTAGGCGCTGGCTTCACAACTATCGGTGCACCAACTGCAATTGCTGGCGCAACTTTATGTGCAACCAAGTTCATCGGAAAGTTAAATGGCGAGATGCCAAGTACTGGGCCGTGCGGGAATCGACGAATGATTGCCATTCTGCCTGCAGTAGCTGCTTCAGTATCGAGTCTTTGTAGTTCGCCTGAGAATCTGCGTACTTCTTCGGCGGCCCAACGGAATGTCATTCCGGCGCGACTTGATTCAGCGCGAGCCCACAAAAGTGGCTTACCATTTTCATCCAAAATCAGTTGAGCGATCTCTTCGGCACGTTCAGTTAGGCGCTTTGAGATGTGCATAAGCGCATCAGCGCGCTGAGCGGCTGTGGTTCGACGAGCCGCATGACGGGATTCCCAAGCAGCCGCAACAGCCTCTTCAACCTGTGCAGCATTAGGGACGTAGTACTGTCCAACAACTTTTCCATCGCCTGGGTGAATTACGTCTGCAACAACATCACTGGTGGCAGGCTTTCCGGCGATCCAAAATGGGTAAATAGCGCTCATAACCCCATAGGTTACGCCTATATCTGCCTTGCTACTAACTGTGGGCTAGGCAATTTTTCAATTTCCTAGGGTCAACTTGTCAGAATCTGCCTCAGGTCTAACATTGTTTCCATGACTGCTACAAATATCTCAGCCCCAGTAAATGGCATCGCCCAAGAGCGAAACCTCGTTACCGCCGTACCAGGACCAAAATCCTTGGCTTTGCACGATCGTCGCCTTAGTGCGGTTAGTGGTGGCGTAGGCACCGCGTTACCTATCTATATAGAACGTGCCGCAGGTGGCATCGTTGTGGATATTGATGGCAACTCATTAATCGACATGGGTTCCGGCATTGCAGTTACTGGTGTTGGTAACGCTGCCGAAGAAGTTGTCTCACGCGTTCAAGAGCAGGTGGCTAGGTTCACACACACTTGCTTTACCGTCACACCTTACGAAGGCTATGTAGAAGTTTGTGAAGCTCTTAATCGCTTAACTCCTGGAGATCACGAAAAGCGTTCAGCGCTATTTAACTCGGGAGCTGAAGCAGTAGAAAATGCAGTCAAGGTTGCTCGCTCTTACACAAAGCGCCAGATGGTTGTGGTTTTTGAACATGGCTACCACGGTCGCACTAACTTAACTATGGGCATGACTGCCAAGAACATTCCATACAAGCAAGGCTTTGGACCGTTTGCTCCGGAAATTTATCGGATGCCTATGTCTAACCCATCACATGATGGATTAGCAGGCGCTGAAGCAGCCGCACATGCAATCAGCAAAATGAATAAAGAACTTGGCGCAGACAACATTGCGGCAATTGTCATTGAACCGATTCAAGGTGAAGGTGGCTTCGTAGTACCAGCAACTGGATTCCTGCCTGAACTACTTAAGTTCTCGAAGGAAAACGGCATCGTGTTTGTAGCCGATGAAGTGCAAACAGGCTTCTGCAGAACCGGTCAATGGTTTGCCTCAGAACACGAAGGCATCGTTCCGGACATGATCATCACCGCTAAAGGTATTGCTGGTGGCCTTCCACTATCTGCAGTTACTGGGCGCGCTGAAATCATGGATTCAGTCGATGCAGGTGGCCTCGGTGGAACTTATGCAGGTAGCCCGATCGCATGTGCTGCTGCACTTGGTTCGATCGCCGTTATGGAACGTGAAGACCTAAATGCAAAAGCTCGTCGCATCGAAGAAATCATGAAGCCGAGATTGCAAAAGATTGCAGATGACACTGGCGTTATCTGCGATGTGCGTGGTCGCGGCGCCATGATTGCTGTGGAGATTGTCAAGAAGGGTTCAATGGAACCAGATGCTGACATGACTAACAAAGTTGCTAAAGCTTGCCATACCAATGGAGTTCTAGTTCTTACCGCCGGAACTTATGGAAACGTACTTCGTTTCCTTCCTCCGATGGTCATGTCAGAACAATTACTTGAAGATGCCCTCACAATTATTGAGCAGCAATTCAAAGAAGCAACTGCTTAGGATCACTAAGCAATGACTCAGCAAACTGAGCATGCCTCCGTAAAGCGAGTTCGCACAGAACTCGAGAGTCACGGCGTTAAAACCGAGATTCGCCATCTATCGGATACTGCTCGGACGGCGGTTGATGCAGCCAATGTCCTTGAGGTTGAAGTTGGGCAGATCGCGTCGTCAATCGTTTTCAAAATCGAAACCGAGCAAGGTGAGCGTCCACTCCTAGTTGTTACATCCGGTCGGCACCGAGTTGATACTGCAATGGTGGCAACGGCTCTGGGAGTTTCCAAACTGGGTCGAGCTGATGCCGATTTCGTTCGGCTATGGAGTGGCTTTGCAATTGGCGGTGTTTCGCCAATTGGTTGGCTACATGATGGCAAAGTTTTCCAGCCGCAAACAATTGTTGACACTGCACTTAGTGAATACGAAGTGGTTTGGGGTGCCTGCGGACATACCCATGTAGTTTGCAGCCTTGACTTTGATTCTTTGCTAAAGATTACTGCTGGGACAGCACTTGTTGTAGCGGCAGACTAAAGTCTTAAGTGTGTTTGTTCGCCTAGATATCACGCAAGTTAAAAGCCGTCATATTCTGATTGCCTTTACTTTGATGGCCCGACAGCGGATTTCGATGCGTAAGTTAC
>JBIIZV010000139.1:0-3183 GCA_044346095.1 Candidatus Nanopelagicales bacterium | reverse complement strand
AAAGGCGACGTAAATGATTTCGTCTTTCGACCAGAAGCCTGCGAATGGTGGCACACCAATGATCGCCAAGAATCCGAGCCCGAATGTCACGTAGGTAATCTTCATCACCGTCCGCAATGCGCCGTAATGTCGCATGTTCACATCGTCATGCATGCCATGCATCACTGAGCCGGCTCCAAGGAATAATCCTGCCTTGAACATGCCGTGTGTTAACAAGTGGAAGATTGCAAAGACGTAACCAACAGGTCCAAGGCCAGCAGCCAGAACCATGTAGCCAATCTGGCTCATAGTTGAACCAGCTAGACCCTTCTTGATGTCGTCTTTTGCGGTTCCAATAAATGCACCCAGTAGCAATGTGATTGCACCGATGATTACCACAGCAGTTCGAGCGGCTTCCGAAAGATCGAAGATGGAATGAGCTCTAACAATTAAGTAGACACCTGCGGTAACCATTGTTGCTGCGTGAATCAGGGCTGAAACTGGAGTCGGACCTTCCATTGCATCAAGTAGCCAAGACTGCAATGGGAACTGCGCACTCTTTCCACAAGCTGCCAAAAGAAGTGCCAGACCAATCCAGGTCACAGTTGAGGATGATCCCGAAGCTACGGCAGCATCTACGCCTTCGAAGGTAACGGTTCCAAAGGTTACGAACATAAGCATGATTGCTAGCGATAGACCAACGTCGCCAACTCGGTTAACCACGAAAGCTTTCTTGCCTGCTGCGGCTGCAGTTGGTTTCTGTTGGTAGAAGCTAATAAGTAGGTAGGAAGCCAGGCCGACACCTTCCCAGCCAACGTAAAGCAGGAAGTAGTTGTCAGCGAGTACCAAAAGCAGCATTGCAGCTACGAAAAGATTCAAATAAGCAAAGAAGCGGCGGCGATTAGGGTCATGCTCCATGTACCCAATTGAGTAAATGTGAATCAAAGTTCCAACGCCAGTAATCAGAAGCACAAAGACAATCGACAATTGATCTAGGTGCAGGCCAAATGGAACCTGGAAAGCACCTACCGAAATCCAATCAAATAAGTGTTGTCCAACTTCGCGTTCTTCTTCAGATTTTCCAGCCATCTGAATAAACAAGAAAAGGCCAAGTAGGAATGAAGCAGCAGACATTGCAACGGCCAAGAAATGTCCCCAGGCGTTGGTACGACGGCCCCCGAGCAAGAGCACTGTGGCGCCAAGTAATGGCAGACCAATAAGAGCGGCAATCATGTTCAGTTCCTTTAGTACTTCATCAGACTTGCTTCGTCGATCGAGGCCGATCGACGAGTACGGAAAATTGTCACGATAATTGCAAGCCCAACTACCACTTCAGCTGCTGCTACAACCATTACAAAGAAAGCGACGATGAGGCCATCAAGCGTTCCGGTATTTCGGGCAGCTGCCACAAATGCAAGATTTGCAGCGTTGAGCATTAGTTCAACACTCATGAAAACGATGATCGCATTTCTGCGAACCAGCACACCGTAAACACCAATCGTGAAGAGGATCGCAGCAAGGATTAGGTAGTTATTTGGATTCACTTGCCCGCCTCCTCAATTGAGTTCGGCTTGGAAACTTGACCCTCACTACGGAAGGCATTTGGAAGTGACTCGATTGAAGTTGATCCGTCAGGCAATAGCGCCGGAGTATCAACCGAGTTGTTTCTTGCTAGTACACCCGGAGCTGGAAGCGGAGTTACATGATTACCCATAGTGCGTTCGCGCTGTAACTGATCTTGTGTCTTCCGCGGAGTCCATCTTTCGTTGTGTGCCAGAACCATGGCTCCAAGTGCAGCCGTAATCAACAAAGCTGACAAGGCTTCAAATGAAAATAGGTAGGTTCCAAAAACCAAAAAAGCAATGGCTTGTAAGTGGCCACCATAACCAGCGTTAGAGATTGCTAAGCCAGCAGAAGGTGAGGCCAAAGTGCTTGCAATGGAACCGACAATCACACCACCGAAAGTTAATGCGAATAGCGCTGCAAGGATTCTTTGACCCTTAATTGTTTCTAAGAATGAATCGGATGCATCCACACCTACGATCATCAATACGAACAAGAACAGCATCATTACGGCACCGGTATAAACGATGATTTGAGTTACTCCGAGGAACGGTGCCTCAAGCGCAAAGTAAAGAACTGCAATATTGATCATTGCAAAGGCCACCCAAAGTGCACTGTGTACAGCTTTCTTGGATGCAACCATTCCTAACGCACCAATTACGGCGAACGTACCCGAGACCCAAAAAACTACGCTTTCACCGTTCACTACTCGTCACCTACTTTTGCTGCTGTAGGTGTTGGGCTACTGCCAACTTTGCCTTCGTAATAATCGATTGCGGTAGTACCTGGCGCCATTTCGTGCGGCGGAAGTTCCATGCCAGCTAATAGCGGAGCAAGAAGATCTTCCTTTGTGAAGATCAATTTCTCGCGGCTGTTATCTGCTAACTCGTATTCATTTGTCATGGTTAATGCGCGAGTTGGGCAAGCTTCAATGCAAAGTCCACAAAGAATGCAGCGTAGGTAATTGATTTGATAGGTGCGACCGTAACGCTCTCCTGGTGAGAAGCGTTCTTCTTCGGTGTTGTCTGCACCTTCAACATAAATTGCGTCTGCTGGACAAGCCCAAGCACACAATTCACAACCAATGCATTTTTCCAAACCATCCGGATGACGGTTTAGTTGATGGCGACCATGGAAGCGTGGCTTTGGTGGATACTTATCCTTTTCTTCCGGATACTGCTCTGTAGTTACCTTCTTGAACATTGATAAGAAAGTGACACCGAATCCACGGATAACTTGTGGAACTTTAGACATTATTGCCCTCCGTAGTTTCCGTTGTGGCCTGCGTAGTGGCGCCACTTGAAATCGTTACCTTTGTGCGGCGTGATGGCTGAGCAATTTGCCCTGGCATCGGTGGAACCGGGAATCCACCCGCGAATGGATCGAACTCTTGCTCAGCTTCGAGTGCCACTCGTTGTTCTTCAACTTCTTCTGACTTTTTGCGTCGCAGATCTAGAGCGTAAGAAATCAAAACAATAACAATCAAAACCGCACTGGCAGCAAACAATAAGTTCCGTGACTCTAAGCCGCCGGTGTTGCGTAGGTAGCGAGCGATTGCAACGATCAAGATCCAAGCAATCGAAACTGGAATCAAGACTTTCCAACCAAACTTCATGAATTGGTCATAACGCAAACGCGGCA
>JBIIZV010000138.1:0-3195 GCA_044346095.1 Candidatus Nanopelagicales bacterium | reverse complement strand
GGTCAACGGTTTGGGCTATGACTAAAGCTGGACGTCCACCGGTTATCTAGCCGCGCTTATTTCGCCAGGTCTATCTACCTAGTCTTACTTCTTTACTCGGTTATTACCTTCAGTACAGCTAGTGTCTGCCGCTGTGCCTTCATTGGCGTTAGCGGTTGGTGATCCACTTGGCGCTGGAGTTGGAGTCAAAGTCGTGGTCGGTGTTGGCGTTGTTGACTTAGTAGCACTTGGGGTTGGGCTGGCAGTTGTTGCGGTGACTTTGCCGGCCTTCCAGTCGGTAGCGACCAATAGAACAATTGGAGAAACTAAAGAGTTGTCCAAGGTAAGTTTTGTAATTCCAGTTTGAGCAGCCAAAACCTTCGCAGCTTCTAGTTGATCAGACTGGTAAAGAATTTCCGAAGAAGTTAAACGCTTAGTTGAGTTACCAACCTTGATGATTTGGTAACCCTTGGCGCGCAAATCATCCGCTGCTGTCTTTGCAAGTCCGACTGTGCTGGTGGCATTTAAAACTGAAAGGCTGATGTCCGCAGGCTTTGGCGCAACTGTTGTCACGGATGCCACCGGAGATGTTGATGGGGAAGCCGAAGGTGTTGGCTCAACTAACGGCCACTGCTGATCATTTTTAATTGCTTCCCAGAGTGCATCGGTTTCAGCAGTCCAATAAACATTGCCATCACCACGGAACTCAAATGGCAAAGTTACGAAGGTAATTCGCGATGGACTTAAGCCACCCATTGACAGTGCAAAGTCTTGCAAAGTCTGAATGTCTGCGAATTCAGGATTAGTTTGAATCGATGATGTGATTGCGCCCAGTACTCGATAAATCATTTGTGGATTAGTTAGCAGACCTTTTTCAGTCATGCCACGAACCATGGATGCAATAAATTGTTGTTGGCGTTCAATGCGGCCAATGTCGCTGCCATCACCGAGTGATTCGCGTGCGCGCACGAATGCGAGTGCTTGTTCACCTGTGATATTGCTGTAACCAGCAGGTAGGTCAAGACCTGAGCCGCCACCATTTCTTACTGGGTCATACACCGGTGAGGTTAAGCAAACTTCCACGCCGCCAATTGCATCAACTACAGTTTTGAAAGCTTTGAAGTCAACGACTACAAAGTTATCGATACGTACGTTTGTTAACTTCTCAACAGTCTTGATAGTGCAAACCGGTCCGCCGAATGCAAATGCTGCATTGAACTTAGTTTCATATGGGCGAGTTTGGCTGCCATCAGGTTTCGTGCAGCCAGCGATCTCAACCCATGAGTCACGTGGAATCGAAATTACAACTGCATCTTTACGTTCGTTGTATAGATGAACCAACAAGGTTGTGTCAGAGCGCGCACCACCAAACTCACCATAGGTATCGTTGCCATCACCTTCACGTGAGTCCGAACCCATGATCAATAAGTTGGTTGGGCTGGTGTCGGTTTGAGCAAAGCTGTCTGGGCGATCGGAATTGTTTAGGTCGCTAGTGTCGATCATTCCGATGTTGGCACCCAGGCCGTTGATCGCATAGACCGCGCCACCACCCAGGGCAGTTAGCGTCATGATGAAAATCGAAAGCCCAGCGGTAGCTTTTCGCAGCCATGGATGAGCGGCAGATTCAGTGCCAGGTGCGCGATGCTTTCCCATAATCTGACACCCCCTGATCCTTGCTATGTCATCGATACGAGATCGGCTCTAGGTCCATTTTGGACACCATACGATCGTACGTCATCTGGGAAGGCCTTGTTTTTGGCGATTTCTTGGCAATTTTGGATAAAAATGTGGCAGACACAACCCAAATCTTGTGTGACAGATGAGGCTGTTGGGACCCATTGTCGGGCAGACTGAAAGCATGCTTCCCCGCAAAAAATACCTACGTGCGCTGTGCCTTTCTATGGCCACCACTTTTGCGGCTAGCACTCTAATTTCTGCTCCAGCAGCAGCGGTCACTGGCTACACCCCACCGGTAAGTGTCAACGAAATCAGCGTGACTCCGGTTGCCAGCATGAGCACACTCTCTACGGGCAAACGCACCACCACACTCTTGCCCGCTCAAACCGTCAGTCCATTTACTTTGGCTGGCCTTACCTGGGTTGGACCGGTATCGACTGGCACAGAATTTAAGGTTCGAGTTCGCGAATCTGGAGTTTGGTCAGCTTGGTTCAAACTTGAGTACGGCGAATATCAAGGCGTTGGAAAAGATGGCACTGAAAGTGTTGATACTCGTGTCGGTAGCGATCCATTACTAACTGGATTAGCCGACGGCGTTGAAGTCATCATGGAAAACACTTCCGGTGTTGTTCCAAGCCAAATGAAGGTAACGCTAGTTAACTCACAGGTTACTAAGCAAGATCGAAGCATTGGACAACAATCAATGCGCATGGCAACTGCTGATACTGGAATGCAGTCCCAGGCCGTTGCAGCATTAGTCGGCGCATCGATTTCACCGCAAGGCGCATTAGTAGCTCGGCCACGCATTGTTTCCCGCGCTGAATGGGGAGCCGATGAAACTTGGCGCAATCCAGTACCAGTTGTTGGATCCACTTTGCTTGGTGGAATTGTGCATCACACGGCTTCGACTAACAATTACACCGCGGAGCAAGCACCCGCACAGATGCGAAATCTGTATGCGTATTTCACACAGAGTTTGAAATACAGAGATATGGGATACAACTTCTTAGTTGATAAGTACGGAACGATTTATGAGGGTCGTAGCGGTTGCGCAGTCGGCGCAGTTGGTTGCGATAGCGCTACCGTTCCAGTTCAAGGCGCACACACTGCAGGCTTGAACATCAATACCTTTGGCGTTTCGGCAATTGGTAACTATGACGTTTTGGCGCCAGAGAATCCAGCAGCCATGGTTGAGTCGATTGCTTCCCTTATGGCGTGGAAGCTAGCGCCTTACGGCCTGGATCCAAATGCCACGGCTTACATTCCTTCAACGGATACTTCTGGTTCATCGAAGTACAGCGCAGGACAAACTGCGATCACTCAAGTTATTTCAGCGCATCGCGATGTTGGTAAGACTGCTTGCCCAGGTCGTTACCTGTATCCATACATGGGCGAAATTCGGGCGCGCGCCACAACTTTGTTAGCACCGGTGATTCAAGGCGTAAGTGTCACACCAACTTTGATTGACAGTGCGGGAACTGGTCCAGTCAGCGTTTCCGCGATCATTCCAGCTAACGCGACTTGGTCAGTGGATGTTAA
>JBIIZV010000137.1:0-3215 GCA_044346095.1 Candidatus Nanopelagicales bacterium | reverse complement strand
ATGGAACCGGTTGGGATGGCCTCAACTGGAACGCGATCTTCCTGGCCGAGCTTCATGATTGAGCCCTTGCCGAACTGGCGTTCGATTTGAGCTAGCGCAGTATCAAGCGCCTTGTCGCGATCGTTGGTTTCGCGAGCGGTTGGCTCTTTTGCGGATTTTGCACTTGCCATTTTCTTATCTCCTACTGTGACTTCGATTCGTATCAAAGTGTTGATTTTGATTAGAACCGAAACGTTAGTTGCGACCTACGACAGTTTCCCCAAAAGCGTGTCGGCCTGTGTGTCGCGGGGTCCTGTGCAATCTCTTGCGTCTTGATTTGCCTTGATTTGGATCCCGTGCCTGGCCTTGCGCTTTATCGGGCACTTGTTTGTGCTCGCAGTAGTACGTTATCGAACACCTGTTCGAATGACTATTCGACACGCCGAAATGGTGGATTACCTATATTTTGGATGCAAATCAAGGGTTTGGTGGACTGCCCGCCATACTGTCTGGGCATCTTCGCCTTGGGCAAGGGCCTGATCCACGGTTCGCCCATCCAGGCTTGGGACATGAAAATCAGCTGCCCAGGACCTGGCATAAGCCGCACCAAGGGCCTGTTCCATGCGATCCCAGAAGTCAGTGAGTCTCATAAGGCTTAAGCATATCTGATTACCTGAATCAGTTGCTGGCACACTTAACTCATGCCAAGTGCCAAGCGACATGACTTAAGCGAGTTACCCTACTCGCCCACAATTTGGCAACGCATTGGCGGACCTTGGTCAATAACTCTTCGCGCCTATCTATGGACGGCTCCCCTTTCAATTTTGACTCAACCTCTTGTTGAGCAAAGTTTTTGGGATGACTACAGCACCTGGCCAACTTGGTTTTTGATTTCGGTTCTGGGCTATTTGATGTTTGGCCTAGTGCTTTGGCTTGGGTGGCTTGCATTCATTGCACTTCGCAGAAGAGCTAACTCGCCCGCATTTCTTATCATTTCAATCGCCATAGTTGCCAGCATGTTTCGAAGCGCAACTATTGGGTTACTGATCGAACCGCTTGGATTAACGGGCGTCGATTGGATTGCCCGGTTGCCGTTCGGTGCCTTCTTGGGATTTGCGTGGATTTTTACAACTTCTTTGATTATGGACTCGAAGTACCGATATCAATTGCACCTAGAAACTCTTGCAGTCGAACAATCCCTACTACTCGAGCAGAATCGTGAGTGGCTAGCACAGGTTCGAAACCAGCTTTCGAATACTTCACGAGTCGTGATCGAAGATTCCCATCGAAGTTTGCAACAAGCAATGCGCGAAATCGCAATACTCTCTAATGATCCAAGCCAGGTTTGGGCGAAAGTCACGCCCAAGATTAAGCGAGCCTCAATTCGAATCGCACTAGCCGATGACAAACAAGTTTGGACAAGTGAGAAAACTGTAAGTGATCTCCAAGGCACTCGCGCGAAAGCATTGGCAGCAATTACCACTACGCCTCTAATGAATGTCCCGCTTGTGATGACTTTCACTGCGACTATCGCGCTGCTGGGTGCAACTAGGTTGTATTCAGTTTCCTTTGCATTTGCGGCAGTCGCGTTTGGAATTGTGCTGCATACCGCGATCATTGAATTCTTTAAATTCTTAATTAAGCGAAATTACAGTCCATCATCATTTCGATACTTTTTGATGGCAAGCATTTTGCTGATTACCAGCTTGCTTTCAACTGCAATTGCATCACCGCTGGTTTATGATCTCTTGGTTTTGCGAACCATTGCTTTCACGGCAACGATATTTGAGATCGTTTGGCTGGTCGCTACCGGATTCATTCAGTACGGACAGCTTCAGCGCCAAACAACAATTGATAGCGCAAGTAGCGAAAATGAGCAGTTAAAGCGCTCACTACATTTTTGGCAACAGCGCTTTGTGGCGTCCGGCGGCGAGTCCGACCGAAATGAACCACCACTATTGACCGTATCGGGTGCAATGAATCTGGCAGTAGCAACAGGGGATCTAGAACTTGGACTGGAAGCCATGGAATTTTCTAATCTTTATTTTGCTGAATTCGCTGAAGACTTTTTGGGTCAAGACGATATGGACATTGAATCTGAACTTGGCCGAATATCAAGGACTTGGAAACCTAAAGCGGAAGTAATTTGGTCAATCTCTGGCGCGCGAGTTGAAAGGTCAATGGCACGTCGAGTTATTGCCGCCTTGGAAGTTTGCGTTTCGAAAGCGATTCGTCATGGCAATGCCACTGTGATTTCGATTGACGTACAGCGCCTAGGCAACGCGGTTGAAATCAAAGCTTCCGATAACGGCCAAGATTATGTTGAAGGCGGTTCAGGACTTGGAGTTGAAATTCTAATGGACCTAACTGGCGGCACCTGGCAGCGCAAACGCTCTGGTGGCTTAAATATTGTTACGGCACAGTTCTCTTAGTTCTCAATAACGGCAATAAAAAAGACCCGACCAAATGGCTGGGTCTTTTTTATTTAATCTAGTTAAGCAATTGCATCTTCCAGCTTTAGCAATTCGTAACCGAATGCTTCCGCAACTGCTGGGTAAGTAACCTTGCCAGCGTGAGTGTTAAGACCTAGGGCTAATGCCTTGTCGTCCTTAAGTGCCTGCTTCCAGCCCTTGTTAGCTAGCGCAACTGCGTAAGGCAGAGTCACGTTAGTTAGTGCGTAGGTTGAAGTATTTGGAACTGAACCTGGCATGTTTGCAACACAGTAAAAAACTGAATTGTGAACTGTGTAAGTCGGATCAGCGTGAGTTGTTGCATGTGAATCTTCAAAGCAACCGCCTTGATCGATCGCGATGTCAACAAGTACTGAACCTGGCTTCATGCGCGAAACCAATTCATTGCTAACAAGCTTTGGAGCCTTAGCGCCTGGCACAAGTACTGCGCCGATTACTAAGTCAGCTGCAAGACATTCTTGTTCGATTGCAAATGCATTTGAAGCAAGGGTCTTGATTGCGCCGTTGAATGCAAGATCGATCTGACGAAGACGTGGGATGTTTAGATCAAGGATCGTTACATCTGCGCCCATGCCAAGTGCGATCTGAGCAGCGTGTAGTCCGGAGACGCCGCCACCAAGAACAACAACCTTGGCTGGCTTAACACCAGGTACGCCACCAAGTAGTACGCCGCGGCCACCGTTAGCGCGCATTAATGAGTAAGCGCCAACCTGTGGTGCTAGACGACCAGCAACTTCAGACATTGGGGCAAGTAATGGAAGTGAG
>JBIIZV010000136.1:0-3226 GCA_044346095.1 Candidatus Nanopelagicales bacterium | reverse complement strand
GACCAAATACAAACGGTTCACAATTCTTTATCACCGTTGCTCCAACAACTTGGTTGAACTTCAAGCACACCATCTTTGGTGAAGTTGCAGATCAAGCAGGTCGCGATGTTGTAGATGCAATTGCAAATGTGCCGACTGGACAAATGGATCGTCCAGTTAATGATGTAGTAATTGAAAGCGTTACTGTTTCTCGAGGTTAAGCGTGGACAACACTTGTTTTCGCCATACCGATAGCGAGGCATATGTATCGTGCAGTCGTTGTGACCGCACGATTTGTCCCGACTGCATGATCAACGCACCAGTTGGCTTTCAATGCCCGGAATGTGTTGCAAGCGCACAAGTCGCATTACCGAAAACTAGATTCGGTGGTTCGTTTAACACAGTTCCAAAAGTTACTCGCGCAATTCTGATCACCTGCATCAGCATATTTTTGCTTTCACTACTGCTGGGTGGCATTAGTAGTTTTGCTTTAAGTTTCGGCATGATCCCAGCTGCTATTGCGCAAGGTGAATGGTGGCGCTTACTAACTTCAACTTTGTTGCACGGCAGCATTCTTCATCTGTTGTTTAACATGTACGCGTTGTACTGGTTAGGTCCACAGCTGGAACGCTCACTCGGTCATATGCGGTTTGCGGCACTTTATGTTTTGTCGGCACTTGGTGGATCAGTAGCGTCTTATTGGTTCTCAGATTTACGAACTGTCTCAGTTGGCGCAAGCGGGGCAATCTTCGGCTTGATCACTGCAACCATTGTGATCGGGCGAGAAATGCGTACTGATGTTTCCCAGCTAGTAGTGCTGCTGGGACTAAACGTCGTAATCGGATTCTTGCAACCAGGAATTGATTGGCGCGCACATTTCGGTGGCGCAGTCACTGGTGCGGCGATCGCATTCATTTACACCAAGGGCACTCGACTAAATCGGGATAAGCTCCACCGTGCTGGACTGGCGGGAATTTTTGGCTTCTTGGTTTTGGCGACCTTGGCAAGAAATGCCCAAGTTTCAGTCTTGATCGGCCTTTAGGTTTCTTCGAAAATACAGGTAAGGTTTAATCATGCCTAAGTCAAAGTCTCGCAAGACAAAAGAGCCCGCCTACACACCACCTCCGGCCAAGGCGCCTGAGTCATTCAAGGTGGGCAATCCGGTTTGGCTAGCGCCAGTAATGGTGACAATGTTCATCCTGGGACTGCTGTGGATAGTGGTGTTCTACTTAATTGGTAGCCAGGTTCCACTTATGTCCGATTTGGGCAACCTAACTAACGTGCTTATTGGCTTTGCCTTTATAGGTGTTGGCTTCGCGCTAGCCACTCGTTGGAAGTAAATGACATGGGTGTAATTCCTCCCCAGCGGTGGATAACCCTGTGGATAAGTAAATGAGAAGTTTCTCCAAGCGGACCAAAACCACCCTGGTGACCGGGGCAGCTGCTCTTGCCGGTTTTCTGTTTGTGGCCAGTGGAATTACCGCTGATGGCACCAATTTACGTACCGGCGGATTGGAAGATCTCAGAAGTCTAGTTTTGGATCGAGCTAACAAAGTCGGAGTCTTGCAGTCTGAAGTAGATACTTTGGCAACTGAAGTTAATGATTTATCGATTACCAAAGTTAACCCAGCCCTGAGTGCCCAGATTAGCCAACTCGAACAAGCAACCGGTCTAACTCCAGTATCTGGATCAGCGCTTCGTATCTCGTTAGATGATGCACCGCGTGAGCCAGGAGCTCCATTACCAAGTGGAGTAGTACCTGACGATTTAGTAGTGCACCAACAAGATGTGCAAAGTGTTGTTAATGCAATGTGGCGCGGTGGCGCAACAGCAGTGCAAGTTATGGATCAACGCATCATTAGCACTTCAGCAATTCGCTGCGTAGGTAACACACTCTTGTTACAAGGCCGGGTTTACTCACCACCGTTTGTTGTAACCGCAGTTGGAAACACTTCTGAATTACAACAAGCACTTAATGATGAACCAGGGGTTTCGCTTTATCGCGAATATGTAGAACGTTTCAATCTTGGTTGGGATGTTTCAATTTTGAATCAGACAACGATTCCAGCTTGGCAAGGTTCAATCGAGCAACAATAGTTTTTGAAATAGGTAAAAACTAGTTTGGAATTACTGGTTGCAATCCTTGCGCTAAGTTACGCGCATCAAGGTCGCCACATCGAACCAACCACTCAGCTAACATTTTGTGCCCGCCCTCAGTTAAAACTGATTCAGGATGAAATTGCACACCTTCGATATCAAAATCTTTATGGCGAAGTGACATGATCACTCCGTCTTCAGTTTCACTTGTAATTTCTAACTCAGCCGGAACCGTATCTCGTTCTACTGCAAGTGAGTGATAACGCGTTGCTGTAAATGGTGAAGGAAGATCTGCCAACACACCTTGCTTGTGATGAAACACTTGAGAAGTTTTTCCGTGAAGCAATTCCGGTGCGCGTGAGACCGTAGCGCCGTAAGCTTCAGCGATTGCTTGGTGACCAAGGCAAACACCAAAGATTGGAACTTGCCCACCCAGTTGTTTTACGATGTCGATGCATACGCCAGCATCTGCTGGAGTTCCTGGACCTGGCGAAAGCAATACTCCGTCGTATTCCCGAGCCTGTTCAACCGTAACTTCGTCATTACGTTTCACATCAACCTTTGCACCTAGCTGAGCTAGGTATTGGACAATGTTGAATACAAAACTGTCGTAGTTATCAATAACCAGAATGCGAGTCACAGCAGTAAGTCTAGGTGAATTAAGGTGTGGTCACAGTCGGCGTCGGCGTCGGCGTCTGCGTTGGCGTTGGGGCAACCACGATAGGTAACTTCGAAACCTTGATCGTTACGGTTGTACCCTTTAGCGTCACTGCATCTGCAGCTGGGTTCTGCGAGATAACGGTGTTTTCGGCAACTGCACCATTTTCCTCAAACACCACTTCAACTAAGAAGCCTGCGTTTAGCAAAGTGTTCTTCGCATCTGTTTGAGTGGCACCAACAACATTTGGTACTGGAACTTTGCCGCTCGAGACCGTGATGCTCACCAAAGTACCGATGTCCACTGAAGTATTAGCTTCTGGATCTTGGGCAATTACTGTACCTTCCGGCTTATCGCTGTCCTTAGGCGTTACTTTGCCCAGAACCAATCGGGCTTCAGTTAATGCCAGTCGAGCATCTTCACTCGATGTCAGATCTACCAAGTCCGGAACATTTGTCTGGTCCTTGCCCGCTGAAACAATTAAGTTAACGG
>JBIIZV010000019.1:0-10903 GCA_044346095.1 Candidatus Nanopelagicales bacterium | reverse complement strand
GCCTACTCTTACAACGACTCCCGCATCCGTCTTTGCAAGGGCGCATATGCCGAAGCTGCCGACGTAGCATTCGTTGATCGCGGCGAAATTGATAAGGCTTATGTACGCAGCATGCGCACCTTGATCGAATCCGATGCTTACCCAATGTTGGCTACGCATGACCCACGCCTGATCCAGATTGGCCAGGCTTTGGCTCTTCGAAGTGGTCGCAGCAAGGAAACCTTCGAATTCCAGATGCTGCTTGGTGTCCGCCCAGACGAACAAGTTCGGTTGGCTGAACTGGGTCACAAAGTTCGGGTCTATGTTCCCTATGGCGATCAGTGGTACCCGTATCTAATGCGCCGGATGGCAGAGAAGCCATCTAACCTTTCACTCTTCTTGCGTTCCTTGGTTTCCAAGGGTTAGGAGTGCGTCATGACTACTGCCATCATCGGGGCTGGCGTAATGGGGGAGACCTTGTTATCGGGCCTACTAAGAGCTGGAGTTCCAAAATCTGAACTTCTAATCGCGGATCGTCGAATTGAAAGATCTGCCGAAGTTACTAAAGAGCATGGCGTAGCCAATGGAACTAATCAAGAAGTTTCCGCTAAGGCTGACACCGTTGTTTTAGTAGTAAAGCCGCAAGATATGGCGATTGTTTTGGATGAAATCAAAGACTCGCTAAGGCCTGGAACTTTAGTTGTCTCACTCGCCGCGGGAATCACGACTGGTTTTATGGAAGATTTACTGCCGGCCAAAACTCCAGTGATTCGCGTTATGCCAAACACCCCAGCTTTGGTTGACCAAGGAATGGCTGCTATCAGCTCTGGTACGAACAGCACTGAGGAGCATTTAGTAACAGTCGAAACTTTGCTGCGAAGTGTTGGTCAAGTTGTCAGAGTTCCTGAGAAGTACCAGGATGCGGTAACTGCGATTTCTGGTTCTGGTCCGGCATACATCTTTTACGTTGTGGAGGCCATGATCGAGGGCGGAGTCATGCTTGGCCTGCCGCGCGATGTAGCCAACGAGTTGGTCTTGCAAACCGTCTATGGCGCAGCAACCATGCTTCGGGAAACCAATGAACACCCAACAGTTTTGCGCGAACAAGTTACCTCACCAGGTGGAACTACGGTTGCAGCATTGCGCCAGTTTGATGACTTTAAAGTTCGTGCTGCGTTTTTGAGTGCGATGGAAGCGGCTAGAGATCGTTCAAAAGAACTGGGTCAACAGTAAATTACACACGTGTAATTTGAGTTACTTTCTGAACCGACTTTCACTTACGTCCCATTCGCCACTAATGTAAGCATCTACGAATGAGTGTGAAGTTCAGCCCGGAGGGGAAGCCGGTGCTTAGCCCACACAGAATGGTTTCGGTGACCTATGGGTGCATCAAATGAACGTCCGCTCGGAGAAGTTCGCTTCTTAACAGTTGCTGAAGTTGCAACTGCAATGCGAGTTTCAAAAATGACTGTCTATCGCTTAGTGCATAACGGTGAACTACCAGCAGTTCAAGTTGGAAGATCATTTCGAATTCCAGAACAAGCTGTCCACACTTACCTACAAGAATCATTTGTAGAAGCAGGGTAAATAGTTGGGTATCTGGAGCAATCCAGTCCTAACGCAAGTTCACTAAAGCAAGCACGTAGACTCGGGTAAACAACACAAGTAAAGGTGGTCCAAATGGGCTCGGTGATCAAGAAGCGCCGCAAGCGCATGGCCAAGAAGAAGCATCGCAAAATGCTTAAGAAGACGCGTTCACAGCGTCGCAATAAGGGTAAGTAAACCCTTTCAAAAACTTCAGGCGCGGGAGCGTCGGGTGGCAGCAATTGCCAACCCGGCACCCGCGCCTACTAATGCAATGGCTGTTGCGCCCACAGGGACGCCATAACGCTTAACTAATCTCTGTCTGCGGAAATCATGAACCGGCCAACCTTTTTCAACGGCATGACTTCGTAGCGATGAATCTGGATTTATCGCAGTTGGATTACCAACGCTCTCCAAAAGTGGAATGTCATTACTGGAATCCGAATAAGCAAAACTGTGAATCAAGTCCAAGCCATGTTCGCTGGCTAGCTTTGCAACGGCGATTGCTTTTTGCTCGCCATGCATCGGAGGACTTTTTAGTCGACCGGTGTAGACGCCATTTTCGACTTCGCTGACAGTGGCGATTGCTCCGCTCAATCCGAGTCTGGTGGCGATTATGTTCGCCAATTCAATTGGCGCTGCTGAAACCAGCCAAACTTGGTGGCCTGCTGCACGGTGGGTATGGGCTAGCTGCACGGTGCCAGGCCAAACTTTGTCAGCCATGATTTCGTCGTAAATCTCTTCGGACAATCCGATAACTTCATCAACCGTTCTGCCCGTAACAAACGACAACGCGTTTTCAGTTATTCGAGCCATGTCGGCAAGATTTTCAGAACCGTAAGTTAAAAACTTTCCTTGTGCGATTGCAAAGTTAGCTAAGTCAGTTGCGCTCAAGATTTTGCGGGCAAACAAACCCCGAGCCAGGTGATAGATGCTGGCCCCACGCATGATGGTGTTGTCGATGTCGAAGAACGCACCAATGTTTCGCGGTTCCGGAGCGCCGATATCGATAGGCATTCCGGCTGAATTTGTGCCCATGTTTAAAGGGTACTGCGAATGTAGTGTGCCACACTGGTTACAGACCGATGGGAGCAGAAATATGGAATCTCGTGTTGTACTCATTGGAAAACCAGATTGCCATTTATGCGAAAACGCCAGGTTAATAATCGCCAAAGTGTGTGAAGAACTTGGTGAAACTTGGAGTGAACTTTCGATTTTGGAAGACGCTCAACTAGCAGATCAGTATTTTGAATCGATTCCAGTCACCATGATCGACGGAAAGATTCACGACAAGTGGCGCGTTGACGAAGCACGACTTCGTAGCGCATTGACGAAAAAAACCAAGTAATTTTCACTACTCCGTCAAGTCACATCAGTCACGTTCGTAACATCAAAAATCCTTGTTTTCCCTAGCACGATTTAGGGTCTTAACGCCAATTTTGCACAAAGCGAAAAGGCGCATAACCTGATCGCCATACGGTCACAAAAAGGATGGTTTTAATGTCGCTGTCGCAGACACCCAACGCGCATGTAAGTGCTCGTGGTGTGATTCCTGACGCGACCGTTAGTCGTCTTCCGATGTATCACCGCAGCCTGCTTTCATTAACTGCGCGTGGAGTTCTCCTGGTCTCGTCCGAAGAGTTGGCCGAGGCCAGTGGTGTGTCTAGCGCAAAACTTCGCAAAGATCTTTCCTTCCTTGGTTCTTACGGAACTCGTGGCGTTGGTTATGAAGTTGAATTCTTGCTTTACCAAATTGCTCGCGCCTTAGGACTTACTCAGGTCTGGCCAGTAGTGATTGTTGGTATTGGAAACCTAGGTAACGCCCTAGCTGGATACCCAGGTTTTGCTTCCCGAGGCTTCTCCGTAGTTGGACTATTCGATACCGATCCAAATCGAGTTGGCGAAACCGTGACTGTGGCTGGAAAAGAAATCGTCGTATCTGACATTTCAAAATTGCCACAAGTCGTTCTAAGTAGTGGGGCTTCAATCGGAGTTATTGCAACTCCAGAAACTGCCGCTCAAGAAGTTTGCGACGTAATGGTTCGCAACGGCATCACAAGTATTTTGAATTTCGCACCGGTACTAATCGAAGTGCCAGCTGGTGTTGACGTGCGTCGCGTAGACCTTGCGACCGAACTACAGATTCTTGCATTCCACGAACAGCGCAAATCCCAAAGCGCGCTGACTCAAGCGAATGCAGGATAAAAAATGACTTCCCAAAGCTGCAAGTACACAAACAAGGTAGGTGTGTAAATGGCTAGCTCGCAGGTATCTGCCGCAGTCGGAGTGTCTTTTGTGGTTGCCGGACCCGGTGACCCAGATCTGTTAACAGTTCGCGCACATAGGTTGCTTCAAGCAGCAGATGTCGTAGTTGTTGACGAGGAAATAACTCGCCTTGCCGAGATAGTTTCATCGGGACAAGTACTGGTTGCCGTGGACAATGCTGGTGCACCCCTTTCATTGGCTGCCCGCACAAAAGTTCTAGTCGATGCTCGCAAGGAGGGCCTGCAGGTAGTTCGCCTACTTTCAGGTGACCCAGTGCTTGATGGTCGACTTGCGATGGAGACCTCAGCTATCGCTAAGGCAGGACATGCCTTCGAAGTTGCTGCTGGCGTATCCCCATTGACTGCTGTTGCAGCTCACGTTGGTGTTTCACTAACTGGTGGCCGCACCCGCGAAGTTCGCATCATCGATGCTGACTCACCAATCGTCGATTGGACTGCGCACATTGATCCACTTGTGACACTTGTGGTTCACAATGCAGCCGATCGCGTAACTGAAGTTTCTAAGGCACTCATCAAGGCCGGTCGTGAAGGTTCAACACCAGTTGCAATTGTTCGCGATGGTGCAACTGTGGAACAGCGTTCCTTGCACTCAACACTTGAAGCGCTTCCAAATGCCGTCAAGCTTGCTAAGCAAAGTGGTGCCGGAATCGTAATCATCGGTGACACTGTTGGCGATCGAACCGCATGGTTTGAGAATCGTCCGCTACATGGTTGGCGCGTACTTGTACCTCGCACTAAGGATTCAACCGAAGACTTGCGCGAGCAAATGATTTCATTTGGGGCAGTTCCATTTGAAGTGCCAACAATGTCGGTTGAACCACCTCGCACACCACAGCAAATGGAGCGCGCAATTCACGGTCTAGTTTCTGGTCGTTACGAGTGGGTAGTTTTCACTAGCCTTAACGCAGTTCGCGCAATTCGCGAACGTTTCGAAGAGTATGGCTTAGATGCGCGATCACTTTCGGGAATCAAGATCGCAGCAATTGGCGAAGACACGGTTAACGCATTAATTGCTATGGGCGTTCGTCCGGACTTAGTTCCAGAAGAAGAGCAGACCACAGCAAGCTTGCTCGAGGAATGGCCGGAGTTTGATTCGATCAACGATCCGATTAATCGAATCTTCTTGCCACGCGCTGACATTGCAACTGACACCTTGGTTGCTGGTCTAACTGCACTTGGCTGGGAAGTCGAAGACGTCACAGCCTTCCGTACTGTTCGCGCTGCACCTCCAGCTGTAGAGACCCGGGAAGCCATCAAGAGTGGTGGCTTTGACGCTGTGATTTTCACCTCAAGTAGCACAGTTCGTAACTTGGTTGGAATCGCTGGCAAGCCTCACCCAACAACGATCATTGCGTGCATCGGACCTGCAACCGCTAAAACTGCTCAAGAGCATGGCCTACGGGTTGATGTACTTCCAGAAGATGCCACCATCACAGCTTTGGCAAACGCCTTGGCAGTTCATGGCGGCGCCCTTCGCGATGAAGCTGAAACTTCAGGCTCAGTTGGCTGGCGCCCATCTCGTAAGCGCTCGGCTGCACGACGTCGCGCAACGTGATCTGATTAGTAGTATGCGGACAACGGTTCACTTACTGCGTCACGGTGAAGTTCATAACCCGGACAAGGTCCTTTATGGACGTCTGCCCGGATATCGACTTTCAGAGCTAGGCCATGAAATGGCCGAAAGAGCTGCGCAAGCTCTGGCTTCACGTGATGTAACGGTAGTGACTGCATCGCCGTTAGAACGTGCCCAGCAAACTGCGGCGCCGATTGCCGGGGTACTTGGTTTAACAATTGGCACTGACGAAAATTTGATTGAAGCTGACAACGTGTTTGAAGGCGAACGGGTTTCAGTTGGCGATGGTGTTCTTCGTCAACCACGAGCTTGGAAACATCTCTACAACCCGATTCGCCCATCTTGGGGTGAGCCTTATGTGGTTGTTGCAGCTCGGATGCGACAAGCAGTTGCGGATGCTCGTGATGCAGCGCGCGGACATGAAGCAGTACTGGTTAGTCATCAACTTCCAATTTGGATAAGTCGTCTTGATTTCGAAGATCGACGTTTCCCGCATGATCCGCGTAAACGTCAATGCAGCTTGGCTTCATTAACTTCATTAACTTTTGATGACGATAAATTGGTTGCAGTTTTGTATACCGAACCAAGCGCTGACCTTTTGGGGAAAGCGAGCAAGATCGCCGGTGCGTAAAGTAGCCGCTCTAGTCTTCGCAGGTGTTTGTGTTTTACTCCTGACGGGATGTAGCGCGAGCACTACTTCAAACACTTCTGACACCGGATACATCTCTGGAGATGGCAGCACAGTTCTAGTTGCTCCAGAAGAACGTGGTGAAGCAATTTCGTTGGCTGGTGAAACTCTTGATGGAACTCCGCTGGATATTGCGGACTGGCAAGGTAAGCCAATCGTGGTAAATCTTTGGGCGTCATGGTGTGGTCCGTGTAGATCCGAAGCGGGTGAATTAGAGAATTCATACCTGCAGTTCAAAGACCAAGGCGTTGAGTTTCTTGGACTGAATACGCGAGACGGCCTTGCCGCAGCGAAAGCATTTAACGAAAGATTTAAGGTTTCTTATCCATCAATCCGAGATAAGGACGGACAGCTGACTTTAGTTTTTGGAAACTTGGGTCCAGCAGCAACTCCATCAACAATTATTTTGGATTCGCAAGGCAGAGTTGCTGCTCGGATTCTTGGGCCAACAACTGAGTCCGAGTTAAGAGTGGTACTGTCCGCGGTTCTGGAAAGTGAAAAGTAATGTCGGTTAACGAGATAGTAGAAATCGTTACCTCTGGTTCGTTACTGCTTGCGATCCCGTTGGCATTCCTTGCTGGTCTGATTTCATTTCTTTCGCCGTGCGTTCTTCCGTTAGTTCCCGGATATCTTTCTTACATAACTGGCGTCGCGGGAGCTAGGGCCACTGCGCAACGCACTTCAGTTTCACGATCCCGCGCGGTGTGGGGATCGATAATCTTTGTTTCTGGATTCTCCGTTGTGTTCATTTCATACGGCGCATTGTTTGGTGGCATTGGACAGCTGCTACTTGAATACCAACGAACTATTCAGATGGTCATGGGTGTTGTTGTTGTAATTCTTGGACTTGGTTTCTTGGGAGCGATTCCGGCGATTCAAAGAGATATCAGAATCCACCGAGTCCCAACTGGCACTTTGTTCGGCGCCTTTTTGCTTGGCGCACTTTTTGCAATCGGATGGACGCCTTGTATTGGCCCAACTTTGGCTGCGGTGCAAGGTATGGCACTTACTGAAGCCAGCGCAGTTCGCGGTGCAATCTTGAGTGCGGCTTATTGCCTTGGCCTTGGACTTCCGTTTGTTTTCATTGCTTTGTTCTTTGAGCGAAGTGTTCGAACTGTAAAAGTTTTGCGTAAGCATTCGCGGGGAATTATGTATTTCGGTGGAGTCATGCTTATTGTGATCGGGTTACTACTTGTAACTGGATACTGGAACGACCTGACGATCGGATTGCGCGTTTGGGCAGCCGATTGGGGAGTTCCCATCTAATGAAAAGTTATGGTGAATAGATAATGGCGACGATGCGTTGGTTATGGCGGCAGCTAACCAGCATGCGCATTGCGTTGATTTTGCTTTTCTTACTAGCGCTAGCAAGTATCCCTGGTTCAATTTTTCCGCAACGAGGAATTTCACCACTTCGAGTAAATGAGTTTCTAGCGGACAACCCAACCACTGGTCCAATCTTGGATCGGCTTTACATGTTCGATGTGTTTGCCTCACCATGGTTTGCTTCGATCTACCTGCTACTTTTCATTTCTCTAACTGGTTGCGTATTGCCGCGCGCGGTAGATCACTACAAAGAGCTTCGTAGCCAGCCTCCGGCAGCGCCAAGGAATCTAAGTAGATTGCCGGTTTACCAACAGTGGCAGAGCAATGCTGAGGTTTCCCAGGTTGTCTCTGACACTGCTGCTGCATGGAAGAAGCGTGGTTGGCGAGTCCGCCAAGGAGACGATTGGCTGTCAGCCGAAAAAGGCTATTCCCGTGAAACCGGAAACTTACTTTTTCATTTATCGCTTTTAGTTTTGTTGGTCGCTGTTGGTTATGGCGGAGCAGTTGGTTATCGAGGAACAGTAATTGTTCGCGAAGATGCAGGATTTGCAAACAACGTAACACAGTACGACACATTTGCTCCAGGTCGAATGTTCGGCGCTGATGATTTGCCGCCGTTTTCATTTGAACTGAAAGAATTCGAATCCGAATTCCAACGTGGTGGACAGCAAAGTGGTGCGCCACGAGCCTTCCGAGCTGACGTTTTGGTAAAGGATGATCCAAAGTCTGAACCAAGGCCAGTGACGATTGAAGTTAACTACCCACTTCGAACCTCAGGTATAACGGTTTACCTAGTTGGACATGGTTATGCACCTGAGTTCACTGTGCGTGATGCGGATGGAAAAGTTGTTTGGGAAGATGCCGCCGTATTCTTGCCACAGGATTCAGCCTTCACTTCAAGTGGTGTAGTTAAGGTTCCCGATACCGTTCCCCAAATTGGTCTGCAAGGATATTTCCTGCCAACAGTTTCGGAAGACTTTACGAATGGTCCGGTCTCTAAGTTTCCAGCTCCCGATGATCCTGAGGTTTACCTGAGTGCCTGGCAGGGTGATTTAGGTCTCGATTCTGGAATGCCACAAAGTGTCTATCGCCTCGAAACTGAAAATATGAAGCGAATCGGAATTGAAGAGATGGCGCCGGGCGACACTTGGAATCTTCCCAACTCGGCGGGAACCGTTGAATTTACTGGCTATCGCCAGTGGGCATCATTTGTGATTACAAAAGATCCAGGTAAAGGCTGGGCACTAGGTGCAGCTATCGCTTCCATTGTTGGCTTGTCATTGTCGCTTTTGATACCAAGACGTCGAGCTTGGCTGCGAGTGACGCCATCGGATCAACGGGGTAATCTGATTGAAGTTGCTGGGTTATCAAAAACTGAAGCTCCTGGTTTGGCGGATGAAATTTCACAGCTTGCCAAACTGGTAAATGCTCCGGAGGAAAAGTAATGACTGTTAATGAAACATTGGCGCAAGCAAGTAACGCCATGGTTTATGGATCAATGACTGCCTTCACAGGAGCCATGGTTGCATTCAGCATTTCGTTAGCTAAAGGTCGCAGACTTGAAACCATCGAAACTTCAGCCCAACGCACAAGCGCTTCGCATCAAGTGCGAATGGGATCAACGGCAACTTTAGATAAGCCTTCAGTTTCCACTTCGTTATCCGATGACGGTGACTTAGGCGAAGGTCGCCGCGCTGGAAATATCGGAATGTCTCTAACCTGGCTTGGAACGCTACTGCTTGGCATGGCAATTCTGTTTCGCGGTCTTTCGGCTGGCCGAGTCCCAATGGGAAATATGTATGAGTTCTCTCTTGCAGCTGGCTTTGCAGTGTCGCTGACTTACTGCTTGATGTCGCTTACCCGCGATCTGCGTTGGCTAGGTTTGTTCATTTCAATTCCAGTGCTACTAGATCTTGGCCTTGCGTTAACTGTTTTATACACCGACAGCGCTCAACTAGTTCCAGCACTTAATTCATACTGGTTGGCAATTCACGTTTCAGCTGCAGTTGTTTGCATCGGCGCCTTCACAATTGGGGCTGCACTTTCTGGTTTGTATCTTGTGGCGCAATCTGCCGAAGATCGAGTTGCTACAGGCAAGGAACCAGGTCGCAGCGCAGCAATCGCTGAGCGCATTCCTTCAGCAGACCGCCTGGACTTAATGTCTTACCGAATTCACGCTTTCATGTTTCCAATTTGGACCTTTGCAGTTATCGCTGGCGCAATTTGGGCCGAAGCTGCTTGGGGTCGTTATTGGGGCTGGGATCCAAAGGAAACTTGGGCATTCATTACTTGGGTTATCTATGCGGCTTACTTACACGCTCGAGCAACTGCAGGTTGGCGCGGCAAAAAGGCTGCGTATGTGGCAATTGCGGGATACGCCACGATTTTGTTCAACTACTTTGTTGTGAACATTTTCGTGCAAGGCCTGCATTCATATTCAGGCCTCTAGGAATCAACTAGCGCTTCGGTGAAAGATCGCGCAAGAAACTTGGGTCGTCATCCGGAGCAAAGACATCGTCATCGCCTCGTCCCCAGCCGCGACCATTTGTGCGGCCGAACAAAATCCAAAGTAATGGACCAATTACCGGGATGAAGACAATGATTGCAATCCATACCAGTTTCGGTAGCGCTTTTGGATTTGGTGTTTGCAGGCAGTCGGCAAGGGCATAGACCGATAGACCGATTACTAAAACCGTTAAAACAAAGCGAGGCATAGTTAGATCGTAAGTCAGAATTCGGAAGTTCGCGAACAGACATAAACTAATCAAGTGAACCCATTCATTTCTTACACTCTGGCTCGTCTCGGATTACTAGCAGTCGCCTTGGGTATCGGTTATCTGTTTGGCCTGCGTGGTCCGCTGCTAATCATTTTGGGATTCCTAGGTTCGGGTCTGGTATCCCTAGTACTTCTTAATGGCCAAAGGTCGCAACTGGGTGGTCGGATTTCTGGGTACTTCTCCGGAATCAATCAAAAGTTAGATGCAAACACTCGTAAAGAAGATATCGACGAGTAGTTTTACATTCCGTTTGGTGATAACCAAATCGCAACGGAAAGCATGCCGGCGAAAAGCAAAAGCATGCGGGCAGTATCGCCGAGTACTGGAATCAAATCAGGACCGGTAGCTCCATTACGAACTGCTTGTAATGGACGTCTAGCGCTCAAGATTGCAAACAATCCGATGAAGGCGCTCTCAGGTCCGGTTTCAGAAAAGTTCATGGCAAGTGGCATAAAGAATCCCACCAAGATGCAGGCGCGATAAAGCTCGCGCGTTCTTGCATCACCCAATCGAACTGCCAAAGTTCGTTTTCCAGACAATTCATCAGTTGGGATATCACGCAAGTTATTTACAACCAAAATTGCAGTTGATAGTGCGCCACATGCGACTCCACCAAGCAAAGCCAAAATAGTAACCTGACCGGTTTGGCTCGCACTGGTTCCAGCAACTGCAACTAGACCAAAGAATACGA
>JBIIZV010000135.1:0-3241 GCA_044346095.1 Candidatus Nanopelagicales bacterium | reverse complement strand
AGAAGTTCGTCGAAGACGGACACTTCGGTGGCAAGGGCTCCGAAGCTCATGCTGCAACCGTTATCGGTGACACTGTTGGTGACCCATTCAAGGACACCGCAGGACCTGCAATCAACCCATTGCTAAAGGTTATGAACCTTGTCGCATTGTTGATCGCACCTGCTGTCGTAGTCATGACACTGGAAAACAACGATGCGTTACGAATTGGTTTGGCAGTAGCTGCTACTGCCGTAATCATCGTTTCGGTCATCATTTCCAAGCGTCGACCAATCGCAGTCGGCGAAGAGGCAATGGCCAGCTAACGGCAAAATCACTAGGAGAACCCCAGCCTCGCGGTTGGGGTTCTCTTTTTGTCCAAATACCCATGCGGTTAAAGGGAATTCACAGTGATCCACAGGGGGTTGCGACTCGCGGAACAGACTCGCCAGTTTGACAATGCCCCTAGGCGATAAGGCACACTCTCGGAGATAGCGCTTTTGACTCTATATATAGAGTCTTTTGCATTTGCCGAAGGGAATCCTTTTGTCGACACCGCACCGTCTGGTTATCGTCGAATCTCCAGCCAAGGCTAAAACCATTCAAAAATACCTTGGCCCAGGTTACGAAGTGACCGCATCTGTTGGTCACGTTCGAGACCTTCCAGAGCGCGCGGTTGACGTTCCGGCTGAAATCAAGAAGCAGCCTTGGGGCCGCATGGCAATTGATGTTGAGGATGACTTCACTCCGTACTACGTCGTTAGCTCCAAAAAGAAGGACAAAGTCACCGAGCTTAAGCGAATGCTTGCAGACGCTGACGAACTATTACTTGCAACTGACGAGGACCGTGAAGGTGAAGCAATTGCTTGGCACTTGATGGAAATCCTTCGACCTAAAGTTCCAGTGCGCCGAATGGTGTTCCATGAAATTACTCCAGAAGCAATTCGTCACGCTGCTGAATCAACTCGCGATCTCGACATGCAACTTGTTGATGCCCAGGAAACTCGTCGCTTAATCGATCGCTTGTATGGCTTTGAAGTTTCACCAGTTCTATGGCGCAAAGTTCAAGCTGGACTTTCTGCAGGCCGCGTGCAGTCCGTTGCAACTCGACTAATCGTTGAAAAAGAACGCGAGCGCATTGCTTACAAGCGCGCTTCGTACTGGGATATCGAAGGAACTTTCGATCCGCAATCATTCAGTGCAAACTTAGTTGCCGTTGATGGCAAGAAGATTGCCCAAGGTAAAGATTTCGATTCCCTCGCTCAACTAAAAGATGCCAGCATTGTTCATCTTGATGAAGACACAGCAAAGAGTTTGTGCACATCACTAAGTGGTGCAAAGTTTGAAGTTCGTTCAGTTGATGATCGTCCATACTCCAGCAAGCCAAAAGCCCCGTTCATGACTTCAACAATGCAACAAGCCGCATCAGGTCGATTGAAGTGGGGAGCCCAGCGCACCATGCGTGTTGCGCAAGCTTTGTATGAACGCGGTTACATCACTTACATGCGTACTGACTCAACAACACTTTCTGACACTGCTCTAAATGCAGCGCGTAAACAAGCTGCCGAACTTTACGGAAGCGATCACGTTTCCGAAGCACCACGTCGTTACGATCGCAAAGTTAAGAACGCGCAAGAAGCGCACGAAGCAATTCGTCCAGCTGGTGACGTATTCCGCACACCGGCTGAAGTTGCTGGTGAATTAGTCGGCGATGAATTTGCGCTGTATGACTTGATCTGGAAGCGCACTGTTGCCAGCCAGATGGCTGATGCCAAGGGAACCACTGCAACGATTCGTATTGGTGCAACCAGTGGCGATGGCCGCGATGCTGAATTCTCAGCAAGCGGAACAGTTATCACGTTCCGTGGCCACATGGCTGCCTACGATGATGCTGACGAAGACCAAGACGAAAAGAACGAAGCTCGTCGCCTGCCAGCACTAAAGGTGGGGGATTCAGTAACTGCAGTTTCCTTGGAACCAAGCGGTCACACTACAAATCCACCAGCTCGTTACACCGAAGCCACCTTGGTTCAAAAGCTTGAAGAACTTGGTATCGGTCGCCCCTCAACTTATGCCGCAATCGTTAGCCGCATTATTGATCAGGGTTATGTGTGGAAGCGCGGTAGCGCATTGGTTCCTCACTTCTTGGCCTTCACAGTTACTCGTTTGATGGAAGAAAACTTCACGCAACTTGTTGACTACGACTTCACCGCATCACTTGAAGAAGTACTGGATGAAGTTGCCAACGGCGAACAAGGGCGCTTAGAAGTTCTAAAGCGCTTCTACTTCGGCGAAAAAACTGAAGGTTCAATTTTCCCTGGCTTAGCTCCATTGGTTTCGGTCTATGGCGACATTGATGCTCGTGCAATGGCATCGCTTCCAATTGAAGGTCATGAAGGAATCATTCGTGTTGGTAAGTATGGTCCTTACTTAGAACGCGGTGAAGGCGAAACTTTGCAGCGCGCAAACATCCCGCAGGATCTTGCGCCCGATGAAATGACAGCAGAGAAAGCCGAAGAGTTATTCAACGCACCATCAGGTGAGCGTGAACTTGGTGTGGATCCAGAAACTGAGCGCGTAATCATGGCTAAGACTGGACGTTATGGTCCATACTTCACTGAAGTATTGCCAGAAGGTTCACCTAAGAAGGAAAAGCCTCGCACTGCATCACTGTTCTCAACTATGGATGTTGAGCAAGTAACTCTTGATGATGCACTTCGGATGTTTACTTTGCCACGCGAAATTGGTTTAGATCCAACTGAAGGTGAGCCAATCACTTCTCAAAACGGTCGTTACGGTCCTTACTTGTTAAAGGGTAAAGATTCCCGTACTTTGCCAGATGAAGAATCAATCTTCAGCTGCACACTCGAAGAAGCACTCGCTTTGTTTGCGCAGCCAAAACTTCGTCGCGGTCGAGGACAAGCAGCCGGCCCACTCAAGGTTGTTGGTGTTGACCCTTCAACTCAAAAAGAAGTTGTGGTTCGTGAAGGACGCTTTGGTATCTACATCACTGATGGTGAAACCAACGCTTCACTTCGTGGTGGCGATTCAGTAGAGACAATTTCAATTGAGCGTGCATCTGACTTATTAGCTGAACGTCGCGCAGCTGGTCCATCTGTAAAGAAGCCAGCAGCACGTAAGGCAGCTGCAAAGAAAGCACCAGCGAAAAAGAAAGCTACTGCCAAAAAGAAGGCTGCTAAGAAAACCGTTGGAACCACAAAAGTAATCAGTGGTGCAGCAGCAAAGAAGGCAGCAGCAAAAACAA
>JBIIZV010000018.1:0-10969 GCA_044346095.1 Candidatus Nanopelagicales bacterium | reverse complement strand
TTGGTGGTGGAACGTTCGACGTTTCACTTCTTGAAATTGGCGAAGGCATCGTAGAAGTTAAAGCCACAAGTGGCGATAACAACCTCGGTGGCGACGACTGGGATCAGCGTGTAGTTGATCACTTGGTAACCCAGTTCAAGAATTCAAACGGTGTTGATTTGTCAGCAGACAAGGTTGCCTTGCAGCGTCTACGCGAAGCAGCTGAAAAGGCGAAGATTGAATTGTCTTCATCTCAGTCAGCAGCAATCAACCTGCCTTACATCACAGCATCTGATGCTGGTCCACTTCACCTTGACGAAACTCTGTCTCGTGCAGATTTCCAAAAGATGACAGCAGATCTAATTGATCGCACTAAGACACCTTTCAACCAGGTCATCAAAGATGCTGGCGTGAAAGTTGCTGATATCGATCACGTAGTTCTAGTTGGTGGCTCAACTCGTATGCCAGCTGTAACCGATTTGGTTAAGGAGCTAACTGGTGGACGCGAACCTAACAAGGGCGTTAACCCTGACGAAGTAGTTGCCGTTGGCGCTGCACTTCAGGCCGGCGTGCTTAAGGGTGAAGTTAAGGATGTTCTGCTTCTTGATGTGACACCACTATCACTTGGTATCGAAACCAAGGGTGGTCTCATGACCAAGATGATCGAACGTAACACCACGATCCCAACAAAGCGTTCGGAAATCTTCACAACTGCTGAAGACAACCAGCCATCTGTTTTGATCCAGGTATTCCAGGGCGAGCGTGAAATGGCTGCTTACAACAAGAAGCTTGGAACTTTCGAGTTAACTGGTTTGCCACCTGCACCACGCAACGTGCCACAGATTGAAGTTGCATTCGACATCGATGCCAACGGTATCGTTCACGTTTCAGCTAAGGATCTAGGAACTGGTAAAGAACAGTCGATGACCATCACTGGTGGTGGAGCTCTTTCTAAGGAAGAGATCGATCGCATGATGGCCGATGCTGAATCACACGCTGAAGAAGATCGTCAGCGTCGCGAAGAAGCCGAAGTTCGTAACCAAGCGGAATCATTGGTCTTCCAGACCGAGAAGTTCCTCGAGGAAAGCGGCGACAAAGTTCCAGCAGATGCCAAGGCAAATGTTGATGAACCGCTTGCTGAACTAAAGGCTGCAATCGCCGGCGACAACATCGAAGCCATCAAGGCTGCGGTGGAAAAGGTTGCTACTGCTAGCCAGGCTTTGGGTGCTGCGTTGTACGCAAACACTCAGGCTGAAGGCGGAGAAGCAACTGCCGAAGGTGATGACGACGTAGTCGATGCCGAAATCGTAGACGAGAACGAAAAGGTATGAGTGACAACGACCCAGGCGTAAACCAAGCCGAGGGCGTAAAGATCACAGATAAGCGCAAGCTTGATCCAGAAACTGGAGCTCCTCGCTCATCTTCGGGTGAGCAGGAGACTCCAGTTTTGGAACCTGATGTTGTAAGTGATCCAGTCGCAGAACTTACGGCTGACCTACAACGTCTGCAAGCTGAATTTGCGAACTATCGCAAGCGCGTAGAACGTGATCGCGAAACTACTCGTGACCTTGTTGTTTCAAACACCCTTGCCGAATTGCTACCGGTTATCGATGACATTGGTCGCGCTCGCACCCATGGCGAACTCGAAGGAGCCTTCAAGAGTGTTGGTGAAGCTTTAGAGTCAACCGTTACTCGATTGGGACTAAAGCCATTCGGTGCGCCAGGCGATGAGTTTGACCCAACCAAGCATGAAGCGATTTCGCATGAATACAGTGCAGATGTTTCAACTTCAACTTGTATGAATGTTTTCCAGCCAGGTTATGAATTCAACGGCAAGATCATTCGCGCCGCAATCGTCAGTGTTGCTGATCCAGAAACTGTGAACGCTGAATAACTAGTTTCTGTTTTTTAGAAACGCTAAGCATTAGAAAGGAGACGTCATGAGTACAAAAGATATGTATGAAAAGGATTACTACAAAATCCTTGGCGTCTCTAAGGATGCTGACGCGGCAACAATCAAGAAGGCTTATCGCAAACTAGCCAAAGATCTTCACCCAGATGCAAATGCTGGTGACAAAAAGATCGAAGAGAAGTTCAAAGCAGTTAGCGAAGCTTATGACGTAGTTTCTGATCCAAAGCGTCGTGCTGAGTATGACGATGCGCAGCGTTATGGTGCAGGCGGACCAATGGGCGGCGGTCGTCGTGGCCCGGGAGGTCCGGGCGGATTCCCTGGTGGCAGGGGTCAAAGTCCTGAAGATTTATTCGGTGGCGGAGATCTTTCAGATATCTTTGGCGGCCTCTTCGGTGGTGGTCGTCGCGGACCTCGCAAAGGTGCTGACTTAGAAACTTCAGTCACCATTAGTTTCGAAGATTCAATACATGGCGTGACCATGCCACTGCGTTTAAGCACTGGAAATATCTCGGCACGAATCCCAGCTGGTGTGAAAAACGATCAGCGGATTCGACTCAAAGGCAAAGGCCAACCTGGCGAACAAAATGCTCCGGCTGGCGATCTGTTTATAAATGTTGCCGTAGCACCTCATCCAGTCTTTGGCCGCGATGGCGATAACTTAACGGTCACAGTTCCAATTCGTTTCGATGAAGCTGTAAATGGTGCTGACATAAAGGTTCCAGTCCTTGATGGCCCAGCGGTAACTATTCGAATTCCAGCTGGCACAAAGACTGGCGCAAAATTCCGCGCCCGCGGCAAAGGTGTAGTTCGCCCTGAAAAATCCGGTGACTTAATTGTTTCCGTAGATATTGCGGTGCCAAAGGATCTAACTGCTGAAGCTCAAAAAGCTTTGAATGATTTTGCAGCGGCAACCCAAGACTTTGATCCCCGCGAAGAATTGATGCGCAAGAGTGGCAATTTATCGGGCGCCCGAAAGGGATCTGATGATTGATTTTGAGCATGATGATGAAGTTCCGGTTTATGTCATCTCAGTTGCAGCGCAGATAGCTGGACTACATCCACAAACACTTCGCCAGTATGACCGCCTTGGATTAGTTTCACCGGGACGTTCTGTTGGTCGTAATCGCCTTTATTCACTAAAAGACATTCAACGCCTGCGCGAAGTAACCAAACTTTCTAATGAAGGTGTAACTCTCTCTGGAATTATGCGAATTTTGATTCTGGAAGAGCAGCTTGAAAAAGCTTTGAAAGAAAACATTCGCTTGCGTGAAGCCATGGGACCATCAACCGCTGTTGTGGTCTGGCGTCCAAACCGTAGGGCTTAATCATGACCGCTTTAATAACTGGAGCCACTGCTGGCATTGGCGCGTCGTATGCCAAGCAGCTTGCTGCGAAAGGCACTGACTTAGTTTTAGTTGCCAGAGACATCACAAGACTTGAAGCCTTAGCGAGCGAACTTAAGGCAAAACACAACATCAAGGTTGAAGTCCTGCAGGCTGATCTTTCGGATCGCGCCCAGTTAGACAAAGTTTGTGCTCGCGTAGCGCAAAGCGATATTGACTTAGTAGTTAACAACGCAGGCTTTGGAATTAAACAACCGTTTGTTGGCGGGACCATTGAAGCCGAACAGAATTTGCTTGATGTATTAGTAACAGCAGTTATGCGAATTACGCACTCTGCGATGCCAGGCATGATTGCGCGTGACCGTGGTGGAGTTATCAACGTCAGCTCTGTTGCTGGCTGGATGTCCAGTGGTACTTACAGTTCAGCAAAAGCATGGGTAACAAGCTTTAGTGAAGCGCTCGCAACACATCACAAGAAATCTAATGTGCATGTGTTGGCGCTTTGCCCTGGCTACACCCGAACTGAATTTCATTCTCGCGCAAACATGGAAATTGAAACTATTCCAAATTGGATGTGGCTTGATGTTGATGCGGTGGTAGCTAAGTCACTTAAAGATTTTGAAAAAGGCAAGCCGATCAGCGTGCCAGGAATGCAATACAAATTCTTTAGTTTGGTTGCTCAGTATTTGCCGCGACCGATTGTGCGCAAACTTTCAATTGCCTCGCGCCGCTAAAGCGCTGCTAAAACATCCTGCGGCGAATCAGTCGTAACTTTCCAGCCACGCAATCGCGATTGCAAAGATGCTTCTTTTGCTAACTCATTTGCAGCGTCGGTAATCACAACTGTCACGGGGGCATCTGGCCAATCACCGTAGTCACCACCAATAGTTGGCATAACTGGATCAATCAACACATAACCAACTGCAGGCCGGCGAAGTGACCTACGACTAAATCCAATTGCAGGTGCATGAACACTTGTTTCCCCATGGAAAACCAAAACTAAAGGTTCAGCAGTTGAGGTGAGTTGCGCAGCTACATGCGTTACCCATCGAACCGCTTCAGTTGGTGGCGTGATCACAAGCGGTGTAGCGGATAGAGATACTTGCGCTGCAACTGAATTAATACAGTCAATTTCAGGTAGGAATGCAATGGTGACCACTAGATAACTGTGCCATGCCGGCAACCAGCTCTGCTACCTACGCTGAATGCGAAAAACCCCTTATATCTGTGGGTCTGGACCCTCTCGATTTGCACTCTAGGGGTGAGAGTGCCAACAATAGTATTAGCACTCGGAACCCCCGAGTGATAACCCAAAAACTCTGGGGCTTTGGCCCTAAACGTTTGGCACAAAAGGAAAATACACATGTCGAAGATGATCGCTTTCGATGAGGAAGCCCGTCGCGCACTTGAGCGCGGTATGAACACACTCGCAGACGCAGTCCGCGTAACGCTTGGCCCAAAGGGTCGCAACGTTGTTCTTGAAAAGAAGTGGGGCGCACCAACCATCACAAATGACGGTGTCTCCATCGCCAAGGAAATTGATCTTGAAGATCCATACGAAAAGATCGGTGCAGAACTAGTTAAGGAAGTTGCCAAGAAGACAGACGATGTCGCTGGTGACGGAACTACAACTGCAACCGTTCTTGCTCAGGCACTTGTTCGCGAAGGTCTACGTAACGTAGCTGCCGGCGCAAACCCAATGGTGCTAAAGCGTGGAATCGAAAAGGCTGTTGAAGCAATCAGCGCCGAACTTCTTGCCATGGCACAGAAAGTTGATTCCAAGGAACAGATCGCAGCAACTGCATCTATTTCTGCAGCTGACCCACAGATCGGCGAAATGATCGCTGAAGCTATGGACAAGGTTGGCAAGGAAGGTGTTATCACTGTTGAAGAGAGCAACACATTCGGTCTTGAACTAGAACTGACTGAAGGTATGCGCTTCGATAAGGGTTACATCTCGCCTTACTTCGTTACTGATGCAGAGCGCATGGAAGCTGTTCTTGAAGATCCATACATCTTGATCGTTAACTCAAAGGTTTCTGCAATCAAAGACCTTCTTCCAATCTTGGAAAAGGTTATGCAGTCCGGTAAGCCACTTGCCATCATCGCTGAAGATGTTGAAGGCGAAGCACTTTCCACACTTGTTGTTAACAAGATCCGTGGCAACTTCCGTTCAGTAGCTGTTAAGGCTCCTGGCTTTGGTGACCGTCGCAAGGCAATGTTGCAGGACATCGCAATCTTGACCGGCGCTCAGGTAATCAGCGAAGAAGTTGGCTTGAAGCTTGAAACAACAGACATCGAACTTCTAGGTAAAGCACGCAAGATTGTTGTTACCAAGGACGAGACCACAATTGTTGAAGGTTCCGGAGATGCAGACCAGATCGCTGGCCGCGTAAACCAGATCCGCGCTGAAATCGAAAAGTCTGACTCTGACTACGACCGCGAAAAGCTACAGGAACGTCTGGCCAAGCTTGCCGGTGGTGTTGCAGTAATCAAGGCAGGCGCAGCAACTGAAGTTGAACTTAAGGAACGCAAGCACCGCATCGAAGATGCTGTTCGCAACGCAAAGGCTGCAGTTGAAGAAGGAATCGTCGCCGGTGGTGGCGTTGCTCTTCTTCAGGCATCCGAAAAGGCATTCGCCAAGTTAAATCTTGAAGGCGAAGAAGCAGTTGGCGCGAACATCGTCAAGGTTGCAGTTGAAGCACCGTTAAAGCAGATTGCAATGAACGCTGGCCTTGAAGGTGGAGTTGTTGCAGAGAAGGTTCGTAACCTTGAAGCTGGCTTTGGCTTGAATGCTGCAACTGGAGAATACGTAGATCTAATCAAGGCTGGCATCATCGATCCAGCTAAGGTAACTCGCTCTGCACTTCAGAACGCTGCATCAATTGCTGCACTATTCCTAACAACCGAAGCTGTCATTGCTGACAAGCCTGAAAAGGCTGCACCAATGGCTGGCGGCGGCGACATGGGAGGTATGGATTTTTAATCCATACCAATAAGAGCTGAATGGGCTTGGATCGCGTAAGCGAGACAAGAGACTTCTAGTTCATACCTAACAAGAACTAAAAAGAACGGCTCCGAGATTATCTCGGAGCCGTTCTTAGTTGCTGCCAATGATTAGTTACTGAAGTCTTTGCCATGGCGCGCATTAGATTGTGTGTCCTCAGCAGAGAAATCTTTTGCGGTTGAAATAGCGCTATCGAGTTCAGCTAAAACTTTTTCGTAGAGCGCGAGCATGTCATCCATACTTGGCATGTTGGCCAAATTTGGGCGCGGCGAATCGGCATCTGGTAGATCAATATCGTTCATAGCCCACATCCCCGTGAGCCTTGATCGTATTAACAGCCTCGCGTTATCCCAGTGCAATTACAGGGAAATCCCTGCCCGGATTGCTGTAACTAGCGACTCTTTCGCAGCGCAACTAATCCAAGTACAAATCCAGCCAGGGTTATCGGAGTCCACACGATTCGCTCGGACTCAGATCGTGACGCTAAGTTCATAAGAATACCTATGCCGGAGTAGGCAGTTGCTGCGATTGCAAACCTTCGAATCATTTTTGGAGAACGATTCTTCAGCGGTCCTTCTTTGACTAAGGCCAACATAACCAGTGCCATAACACTGAGTGCGATCGCGGAAACTGCTGCAACAATACGTCCTTGCGATGCAAGCTCGCCGGTGTCATATCCACCTTGTGTGAATTCACCCAAAGGTGCACCAAATATCAAAGCTATTTGAAACAGAACAACACCGAACATGATCACGGCGAAAATCCGCGCCGCTATTTTTGCACTCATAATTTGAGCCTACTCAGCCGCTGGCTTTCCATACAAAAGGTCGTCCGCGTCCAAGATTCGGTAGGCATAACCCTGCTCCGCGAGGAAACGTTGGCGATGAGCAGCAAAGTCAGCATCGACAGTGTCGCGCGTAACGATTGTGTAGAAGTGAGCTGAACGCTTGTCACCCTTTGGCCGCAGGATTCGACCTAGGCGCTGGGCTTCTTCTTGCCGAGAACCAAACGTGCCACTGATCTGAATTGCCACACCAGCCTCAGGTAAATCAACTGAAAAGTTTGCCACTTTAGAAACTACAAGTACTCGAGTTTCACCATCACGGAAAGACTGGAACAAGCGTTCACGTTCTTTAACTGGAGTAGCGCCAGTAATTGTTGGCACACCAAGGAAAGTACTGATCTCATCGAGTTGATCTAGGTACTGACCAATTACCAGGATGTGATCTTCTGGATGCAAGTTAACTAGGTGCTCAACTACACGGTTCTTGTATGAAGTTGTGCTGGCAAGCCGGTAACGCTCTTCTGGTTCTGCCATCGCGTAAGCAAGACGTTCCGCATCTGGCAGAGTGACGCGAACTTCAGCACAATCAGCCGGCGCGATGTAACCCTGGGCTTCGATATCTTTCCAAGGTGCGTCGTAACGCTTCGGGCCGATAAGCGAAAAGACTTCGCCTTCCATTCCATCTTCGCGAACTAATGTTGCAGTTAGTCCCAATCGGCGACGAGCCTGAATGTCAGCGGTGAACCTAAATACTGGGGCTGGAAGCAAATGGACCTCGTCATAAATGATCAAACCCCAGTCGCGAGCATCGAATAATTCCAAATGCGCATAAACACCTTGACGACGAGTTGTCATAACTTGGTATGTAGCAATAGTTACTGGACGAATTTCTTTACGAGCTCCGGAGTATTCACCAATTTCATCTTCAGTAAGTGTGGTGCGTTTTAGTAATTCCGCTTTCCACTGACGTGCCGAGACTGTGTTGGTAACAAGAATTAAAGTCGTTGCACCTGCTAGTGCCATCGCGGCTGCGCCAACAATTGTTTTTCCAGCACCACAAGGCAGAACCACAACACCTGAGCCACCGTGCCAAAAACCTTCAGCTGCTTCGCGTTGATACGTGCGCAGTTCAAATGAACTTTCGGCAAGTGCAATTGGATGTGCTTCGCCATCAACGTAACCAGCTAAGTCTTCAGCTGGCCAACCAAGCTTCAAAAGTGCTTGCTTAATGTTTCCGCGTTCGCTGGCATGAACTGCAATTGTGTCTTCATCAATTCGCTTGCCCACTAGCGGCGTTATTTTCTTTGAATGCAAAATCTCTTCAAGTACGGTGCGATCGTTTGCCGTCAGGACCAGTCCATGAACTGGATGCATATGTAATTGCAAGCGACCATAACGCGCCATAGTTTCTGCAATATCGACTAGCAACGCATGGGGAACTGGGTAGCGAGAATATTTCAGCAAGGTGTCAACGACCGATTCAGCGTCATGCATAGCGGCGCGAGCATTCCACAAACCAAGTGGTGTGATGCGATAAGTGTGAATGTGTTCAGGTGCGCGTTCAAGTTCAGCAAACGGTGCGATGGCATGGCGGCATTCACTGCTTAGCTCATGATCAATCTCTAGCAGAAGTGTTTTGTCGCTTTGAACGATCAGTGGGCCATCAGTCATTATGCGGTTCCTTCTTCATCAACGTTCTCAGCAAGTTCAGCGCCCGTAATGCGAGCGATCGTAAAGGTGCGAACTTCATTGGTTCGCACATCAAAGGCAGTTAAGAACCCACCCGTAATTGTTAGTGGCTCAACAATTCGTTCGCTGGTCATGCCACCTTTATCGGCATAACCAATCCAAACTTCTTTGCCCTGAGCGAGCGCATCGTTTAGCAAAGTCAGAGTTTGCGAAGTCGTACTGCGTGGACCGTTTGTTGAAACTGGCTTACTGGCATCAACTCTTTCGCCAGCCCGTAGTGCCTTAACGGCCGCAGTAACTAAACGACTTGAAGGACCAGTGACAGTCACTGGGGAAGCAGCAGCACGAACCGAGGTGCGCTTGGTGTCTGGGCGATGAATAAGTACTGCGCCTTCTGCGCTTTCGGCCACAGGGGCATAACCACAAGCACGCAGTTTTTCCAGCACGATGTCGGCAGGCGAAGAGCTGACCACAATTCCAGGAGCCAGCGCGCGGAACTTAAGGGATGCCAAACGACGGTCTGCTTGAACTGTTGCAACTAATTGTTCGTCATCACAACGCAAGTAAATCGATGCCACACCAACCCGAAGCACGCCATGTTTGCGAGCAACATCCTCTATTAGATATGTAAGAGGTTGTGGCAATGGCGTCTTGGAAAGGGCAGTCAAAAATTCAATGATGTCGTTGGCTGACTGGCCTTGATCTAACGCGCGCCGAATTGAATTCTCGGTGAAGCGATAAGTAGTGGCAGCTCCAGTTGATTCCACATCAGCAATCACTGCCATAGTTCGACGCTGGTTTGCAGCTAATCGACCTGGAGCCAATGCAGTTAAATCTGCCTGCACAATTACGTGGTCAACTGGATTAGGTAACAAGGAACCCAAAACCTTCGTTGGATCATCACCCTTAGCAACTGTGCGACCAAACGAAGTTAATGAACCAAGGGCTGTAATGCCAAGTGTTGCTGCTTCATCAAGCACGGCAGAAACTGCAGCTGCTCGCACCATTGATGAACGACGCGGTCGATGCCAGTCAAGATGATCTGTGATGATCGCTGCACTTGTAGTTGCGCCATCATCAAGTCCTAAATAAATATCGAGCAGAGAGATGCGCAGTGGATTAATAAAGCCACGTTCAACCGATGATGTGAGCGAATTAATTCGATCGCCACCATCGCCACCAACAACATGGGGCGCGCGAGTCATATCGCGCCAAGCTTGGGCAAGCAATGTCCAACGCGAAGCATCATCAATACTTAACCAACGGTCATACGCAGTTGTTGGTAACCAACCATCAGTTGCATCGGCAGCAAGCAAGCCGGATGCAAATGAAACTTCAATAACCAGAGCAGTTAAGTGTTCTGACACTCGCAATAAATCTTTTGCTGCAGCTAGGTCGCGAATCGCAAGTCCGCCACCACGCAATTGTGCTGGCGGTTCAATTGACCAAGTTTCAAGCAGAGTTTCAACAAGTCGAACAAAATCTAAAGCAGCATGCGCTCCGGTGTCATTGACGCGCTTAAAGTCAACGGAACTTAAAACTGGTTGGCCACTGTCAGTTTTGATTTCCTTTAGCAACAATCCGTTACGCAATGAGATAGAAACTTCGCGTGGAACAACAACTGATGTGTCACTGACCGGAACGATTAGTTCATGAGCTAGCAACCACTCAAGCGGTGACTTAGCATCTTCGATTCGAACGGAGCGATTTGCTTGACGCATTGTGCCAGCTGGCGTTCCCCACAAAAGTTGATTCATGATGTCGCGAACTTCATCGGGACCACTAGCTAATGTTTTCTCAGCCAAAGTTTTCTTAGTGCCATACTCACGAACTTTGCGACGTGAATCTGCAAACGAAGCAGCCAGTCCACATGGGTAAGCACCAAATGATTCCCGAGCTACGCGAACTAAATGCAGTTCTTCATCATCGCCCCAAACCATTGCGCTCGATAACAACCGATCAATAGCTGAGTCAATTGCGTTTGCGTTGTAACCAACTGCGCCTTTGAGTCCAGCATGAACTTCAATGCGAGCGGCAGGGTCTGGAAGCGCAGCCAATACTTCGCAAACACTTAGCTCAATATGATTCAGTGCATCTAGCGCAGCACTCACACTTGGCGAGGTAGTTGCCCGAACTGCGAGCTGTCCTAAGTCTGTTGGAACTGGATGGAGTAGGTCAGGACGCGTTGCGAATAAGACCTCAAGTTGCTCGTCACTTCGCTGGCGTAAATCATCGGCCAAAGATCTTGGACGCAT
>JBIIZV010000134.1:0-3289 GCA_044346095.1 Candidatus Nanopelagicales bacterium | reverse complement strand
AAGTGCGCAAGAAGTTGCAGCGGTAATCGATTCATCAATTGATGCTGACATGTTTACCTCTCGCTACAAGGATGTATTTGCTGGCGATGCCCGTTGGCAAAATCTTGATACTCCTACTGGCGCGACTTTTGATTGGGATGAAAAGAGCACTTACGTTCGTCGTCCACCATATTTCGAGAACATGCCAGTTGAACCAGTTCCGGTGACAGATGTAACTGGCGCTCGCGTACTTGCCAAGCTCGGTGACTCGGTAACAACCGACCACATTTCGCCTGCAGGTTCGATTCGCGAAGACAGCCCAGCTGGAAAGTACTTAAAGGAAAATGGAGTTGCAAAAGCAGATTTCAATTCCTATGGCTCCAGGCGTGGTAATCACGAAGTAATGATTCGCGGAACTTTTGCAAACATTCGTCTGCGTAACCAATTACTTGAAGATGTTGAAGGCGGTTTCACCCGAGACTTCACAGTCGATGGTGCGCCACAAACATCAATCTATGAAGCATCAGTGAATGCAGCAAGCAAAAAAATTCCGATGATCATCTTGGCTGGCAAAGAATATGGTTCAGGATCTTCACGAGACTGGGCAGCTAAAGGAACTGCATTGCTTGGTGTGCGAGTTGTAATCGCTGAGTCTTACGAAAGAATTCACCGTTCAAACCTGATCGGCATGGGTGTTTTGCCATTGCAGTACCCAGCTGGTCAAACTGCGGATTCGCTTGGACTCACTGGCACTGAAACTTTTGATGTGGCGGGAATTGTTGAGCTAAATGCTGGCAAGACTCCAAGCACAGTTTTAGTGACTGCAACATCTGCGGATGGAACTGTGAAATCTTTCCAAGCTGTGGTACGTATCGATACTCCAGGTGAAGCTGACTACTTCCGACATGGTGGCATCTTGCAATACGTACTTCGCTCACTTGCCAAAGCATGAGTAGTTGGCCAGCTGATCTAATTCCAGCCGGAGCACCCGGCTGGGAGCAAAAGGCGAGTGCTTGGCTTCTTGATCGATGCCCATCAGAGTTTCGAACTTACGAAATCTTTCGCACGCATCCGGCTGCGCTTGGTTACGTTGCTACCTTTCAACTTGAGCATCAAGTCGAAGCAATCAGGGATGCATACCGAAGCGCTCGAACCACGGCGCAATTAGAGCCAGAGGCCTTAAGCGAATTGCTGACAACCTTGGAGCATGAAGGGGCGCGACTAGCGCTGGAACTAAGTTCAGCCAATGCAGTAATCGAAGCCTTGAACGCGAGTAAATCCTAGAATCCATCGGGTTTTTAGACTCTGGCATCAGGCGTAAATCGCCAGATCTCATTAGACTTATGGGACTTACTAGTTGGTTAGGGGAAAGACTGTGGCTTTTTTGCCAGGCATTAATTCCCCTAACGACCTACGTACCCTTTCTGCAGAGAATCTTGAGGCACTTGCCGCCGAGATCCGTGTCGCACTTGTTGACTACGTAACCAAAACTGGTGGGCACCTTGGCCCAAATCTTGGCGTAGTCGAACTGACTTTGGCGCTGCATCGAGTTTTTGATTCTCCAAAGGATCCAATTCTTTGGGATACCGGCCACCAATCATATGTACACAAGATGGTTACCGGTCGAGCAAATGATTTCGACACTTTGCGCCAAGAAGGCGGTCTATCGGGCTATCCAAGTCGAGCTGAAAGCATTCACGATGTGATCGAGAACAGTCACGCTTCGACTGCGCTTTCATACGCAGATGGAATTGCTAAGGCATTCGAAATTCATGGCGAATCAGATCGCCACGTAGTTGCCGTTGTCGGTGACGGTGCACTAACTGGCGGCATGACATGGGAAGCTCTAAACAATATTGCAGATGGGTCAGATCGCTCCATTGTGATCGTGGTTAATGACAACGAGCGTTCTTACTCACCAACTATTGGTGGCATGGCGCGTCACTTAGCAACCTTGCGCACAACAAAGGGTTACGAAGGATTCCTGGACTGGGGTAAGTCAGTTTTAGAGCGCACCCCGGTAGTTGGTGCACCGGTTTATAACGCTTTGCATGGCATGAAAAAAGGCATCAAAGATTTTGTGGCGCCACAAGGCTTGTTTGAAGATCTTGGCTTGAAATACATCGGACCAATTGATGGGCACAAGATTTCAGATATGGAATTTGCATTCCAGCGCGCTCGTGATTTTGGTGGACCAGTTATCGTTCACGTAATTACTGAAAAGGGTCGCGGTTACCAGCCAGCGGAAACCGATGAAGCTGATCGCTTCCATGCTGTTGGTGTGGTTGATCCCGATACCGGCAAGCCGTTGACACAAGCCGCTAAGTCTTGGACATCAGTTTTCTCGCAAGAACTAGTAGCTATCGGTGGCGAACGACAAGATGTAGTTGCAATTACTGCAGCGATGCTTGGACCAACTGGACTAGATGCATTTGCCGATAAGTTCCCAGATCGCACATTCGATGTTGGAATTGCCGAGCAGCATGCAGTAACTAGCGCTGTTGGTATGGCTCACGCAGGGCTACATCCAGTGATTGCGGTTTATGCGACGTTCTTAAATCGTGCGATTGATCAAGTGATTATGGACGCTGCACTTCACGGTGCAGGTGTGACATTTGCACTCGATCGTTCAGGTATCACCGGTGATGACGGTGCGAGCCATAACGGTATGTGGGATATGGCATTACTGCGAGTTGTTCCAGGCTTAGATCTTTACGCTCCGCGTGATGGCGCACGTTTGGTATCAGCACTTCGAACCAGCGTCGACAAGTCTGATCATCCAACTGTGATTCGCTTTTCCAAGGGCGCTATTCCGGCTGACATCCCAGCTCAGCAGTCACTTGGCTTTGCTGATGTGTTGATTCAAGCCTCTAACCCTGATGTCACCATCGTTTCAATCGGCGGAATGGCCACTCAAGCACTTGAGGCTGCCAAGACTCTGCAGGATCATGGTTACGCCGTTGAAGTTATCGATCCAGTCCAGGTTTTGCCAGTAGCAAATGGTCTTGTTGATTACCTGGCAAATCGTGAAATAGTTGTAACCATCGAAGATGGATTAGTTGATGGCGGTATCGGGGAAGCAATCGGAAGTGCCCTTCGTGCCGCGAAAGCCAATACTCGCGTTACTTCACTTGGCATTCCAAAGAAGTTCTTGGATCACGCGTCACGCAAATCAATCTTGAACAAATTGCTGCTTGATGCACAAGGGATTGCCGAAACGATTGAACAGGGTCTAAAAACTACGGTTCGTTAGTTTTATTGGCGTCTAAGCCCCAAATTGCAGCTTCTAAAACTGGACCAACAATTTCAA
>JBIIZV010000017.1:0-11054 GCA_044346095.1 Candidatus Nanopelagicales bacterium | reverse complement strand
CATTCAGCAAGTAATTGACCTGATTCCTACTGGCGCCAAAGTCATCGTGGACTTGGATTGTGATGCTTTAGATCCATCGATCGTGCCGGGTGTAATTGGTCGCTCCCCTGGTGGCCTGACTTACTGGAACGTGGTTGAGCTATTGCATGGGATTGCTGGAAAGGCAAAGTTGTCTGGCTTTAACTTGGTTGAATTCATGCCAGATAGCGATGTTGATGACATTGGCGCACTTAACAATGCCCGAATAATTTGCAATGTCCTTGGGCTAGTTGCACGCCAAAGTTAGGCATAAACTCAAATCATGAAGCAGCCAGTCATTGGACTCACCTCTTATCTCGAGCCTGCCAAATGGGGCGCATGGGATTTACCTGCAGCACTGATTCCTTGGAACTATGTAAATAAATTGCAAGCTGCCGGAGCCTCAGTTGTACTGCTTCCGCCGGATGCAAATAATCATGAAGCCATTTCTCGTCTAGATGGTTTGGTTATGGCAGGTGGCGCTGACATCGAACCAGCTCGTTATGGCGCAACACATCAAGAAGGCACTGACAAGCCACGAGTTGAACGTGATGCCAGCGAACTTGGGTTATACCGAGCAGCACGAGAAGCAAACATTCCAGTTTTTGGAATTTGTCGAGGCTTGCAAATCATGGCTGTTGCTCATGGTGGTTCACTTCACCAGCACTTACCTGATGTTGTTGGAAACACCTTGCATCGCGACGCTCCAGGAACCTTTAACAATCACGGTGCCACATTCACACCTGGCAGTTTGATTGCTGACTTAGTTGGGGCAACGGAAGTAACAGTTAACTCAAGTCACCACCAAGCGGTTGACTCCCCTGGTGATTTGATAATTACTGGTTATGCCGAAGATGGCACTGTAGAAGTTTGTGAAGATCCATCCGCTGAGTTCGTACTAGGCGTGCAATGGCATCCAGAATTTAGTGATGATGAAAAGGTTTCAGAAAATTTGTTTAGAGCGTTTGTAAAGGTTTGCGCAAACCGCTAATTAGCTAGTTCGTTCTTAACTGCAGCAACAAAGTTATCGACATCAGCTTGTGTTGTGTCCCATGAACACATCCAACGAACCTGATTGATCATGTGATCCCAAACATAGAACTTCGCAACGCTTTGTAACGGCTCAATACTTGTCGCTGGCAAAATTGGGAACAACGCATTTGCTTGCGGCGCATCAACTTTCACTCCAGGGATGTCCTTAATTCCCTTATAAAGTTCTTGAGCCATGGCATTTGAATGCTGGGCGTTCTTTAGCCACAAGTCACCTTCAAACATTGCCACTAACTGAATCGAAATAAATCGCATCTTGCTGGCTAGTTGCATTGCAGATTTGCGAACGTACTTCATCGCTGGCACAAGATCTGGATTCAAAATCACGGCAGCTTCTGCGCCCATTGCACCATTCTTGGTGCCTCCGAGAGAAACTGCATCAATTCCTGCATCAGTTGTGAATGCACGCAAGGAAGTGCCTAACGCTGCGCCGGCATTAGAGATGCGAGCGCCATCAAGATGAATGTACATTCCAAGTGAGTGGGCGTGATCTGCCAAAGCCTTGATTTCCGCCACTGAATATACCGTGCCGTACTCAGTTGAATTCGTTATCGAAACGACCTTTGGCTGAGCGCGGTGTTCATTGCCAAATCCCCAGGCTTGCTTATCAACTAATTCGGGAGTTAGTTTGCCGTCAGGAGTTTCAACTTGCAGCAGCTTTAGTCCAGCAACCTTTTCTGGCGCGCCACCTTCATCAACATTGATGTGGGCGCTCGTCGCACAAACTACTGCTTCCCACGGCTTGCACATCGCTTGCAGCGTTATGACGTTTGCGCCGGTTCCATTGAATACTGGAAAAGCTTCGGCCTGATCGCCAAATTGATTCTTGATAACTCCAGTTAATTGCTCAGAGTAAATGTCATCACCATAAGCAACTTGATGGCCAGGGTTGACGTCTGCAATTGCCTTGAGGATTTCTGGATGAATTCCGGCATAGTTGTCACTTGCAAAACCGCGCCAAATACCGTCACTCATATAAATCCTTAGCTTGAACTGTTTGTAAGTCTAATGATTTATAGCGGTGTTACGTAAGCGCCGCTAATGCCGCCATCAACTAAGAAGTTTGATGCTGTCATGAACGAAGAATCATCGCTAACTAGGAATGCAACTGCTGCTGCCATTTCTTCTGGCTCACCAAAGCGACCCATTGGGATATGGACTAGACGGCGAGCTGCGCGCTCCACGTCCTTAGCAAACAATTCCTGCAATAGCGGAGTGTTTACCGGGCCAGGCGATAGCGCATTGATGCGGATACCTTCGCGGGCAAACTGCACACCAAGCTCACGAGTCATGGCAAGTACGCCACCTTTAGAGGCGGTGTAAGAAATCTGTGATGTTGCTGCAGCCATTGTTGCAACAAACGATGCAGTGTTAACAATCGCGCCCTTACCCTGACGTTGCATGTAAGGAATAACTTCCTTGCAGCATAGGTAAACCGAAGTTAGGTTAACTTCTTGGACTCGGCGCCAAGCGTCAATGCCTGTAGTCAAAATTGAATCGTCATCTGGAGGTGAGATACCAGCATTGTTGAACGCGATGTCTACTGAACCGTAAGTATCGAATGCAACCTTGTACATGTTTGCTACATCATCAGCACTAGTCACATCTGCTTTAACGAAGATGCCACCAACTTGAGTTGCAACCTTTTCGCCAGATACTGGGTCAAGGTCAGCAATAACAACTTTCGCGCCTTCTTCGGCTAAACGAATTGCAGTTGCTTTACCAATGCCACTTGATCCGCCGGTGATTACTGCTACGCGGTCTTGTAAACGCTTCACTTGCTTCCTGCTTTCGGTTCGCGCCTGAATTTCTCAGGCAGTTTGAGTTTAGTCCTCGGTACTAATAAATACGTTCTTAGTTTCAGTAAATGCCTCAAGAGCATGAGGCCCTAGCTCACGGCCGATACCTGACTTCTTGAATCCACCAAACGGTGTCCAGTAGCGAACTGCTGAGTGAGAGTTAATTGATAGCACCCCAGACTCCACGCCTCGTGCCATTCGCATGGCACGACCCACGTCTCTGGTCCAAATGGATCCAGCCAGACCGTAGTCCGTGCCATTTGCCATACGAATTGCATCTGCTTCATCATCGAACGGAATCACTACGGCAACTGGACCAAAGATTTCTTGACTGTACTGAATGTCCGATTCTGAAATCGGAGCCAGAACAGTTGGTGGGAACCAGAAGCCCTTACCGGTTGGGACTTCACCCTGAAACAGAACTGGAGCACCTTCGGGAACGAATGACTGCACTCGGTCGCGCTGCAATGCGCTAATCAGTGGACCCATGTCTACTGATTCATCCGCTGGATTTCCAGTGTGCATTCCCTTAACGACTGGCTCCATGTAAGCAAGCACTTCGTCATAAACACTTCGCTGCACCAAGATCCGAGATCGAGCGCAGCAGTCCTGACCAGAGTTGTCGAAGACAGCGCCCGGTGCTGCTTTTGCTGCCTTTTCGATATCGGCATCAGCAAAAATAATGGTTGGGCTCTTGCCGCCAAGTTCCAGTGTCACTCGCTTTAGCTGTGAAGCACTTGCTTGCATGATGCTGGTACCAACTGCAGTTGAACCAGTGAAACAAATTTTGCGAATTGCTGGATGATCAACAATGCGCTGCCCGGCAACCTTGCCAAAACCCGGCACAACATTGAATACGTTTTCTGGGATCCCCGCTTCAAGCGCTATTTCCGCCAAGCGCATTGCGGTTAATGGTGTTGTTTCAGCTGGCTTCAGTACCACAGTGTTGCCAGCAGCTAAGGCTGGAGCAAAACCCCAAGCTGCAACCGGCATCGGGAAGTTCCAAGGAACAATGATTCCGACTACGCCGATTGCTTCGTGAAAAGTAATGTCGATTCCGCCAGGTACTGGAATTTGATGTCCAGTTAATCGCTCAACACCACCTGCCATGTAATTCAAAACATTGGCAACGTTTTGGGCTTCCCAGCGAGCGTTACCAATTGTGTGGCCGGCTTCCAGAACTTCTAGTCGGGCTAACTCTTCATTGTTTTCTGAGACAAGTTGTGCAAACTTTCGTAATACATCTGCGCGAGTACCTGGTGCAAGATCCCGCCAGGCTGGCCAAGCACTTTGTGCCTTCGAAACAACAGAATCAATTTCATCAGCTGAAGCCATGTGTACGGTCTTAACGATGTCCTCAGTTGCCGGGTTCAAAACATCAAATGTGTCGCTCATGATTCCTCTTTGACCTGTTATTGGGAAACTTCCTAGAAAGAGCGTAGTGGAGTGGCCACTACCTGTGATTACAGCCAGACTCAAAAAGTATGAACTTTTAGGATTGGTAAACAACCGCCAAAAGACTAGATTTTCCAGACCAATAGCCGATAGATTCAAGCCAATACGGGTAGAGAGTCCATGCCCTTCAAAGGAGATCTAATGGCCGCGGTAAGTTTCCCACTTTCAATTGATGCCTTAACCAAGGACATTAAAGAAGGCCGAATCGATACCGTCATTGTGGCCATAACGGACATGCAGGGTCGCCTTCAAGGCAAGCGCTTGCACGGTGACTACTTCTTAAGCGATGTGCTGAACCATGGCACTGAAGGTTGCAACTACCTCGTCGCTGTGGACATCGACATGAACACTGTTCAGGGTTACGACATTTCTTCTTGGGACACCGGCTACGGCGATATGGTTATGAAGATCGATCCAAAGACTATGCGCTACGTGGATTGGCACGAAGGAACAGCTTTAGTGCTTGCTGACTTAGTCGATCATCATGACAACCCAATTCCAGAATCTCCTCGCCAAATTCTGCAGAAGCAACTTAAGCGTCTTGAAGACATGGGAATGGTTGCCATGGTTGGCACCGAACTTGAATTCATTTTGTTTGAAGACACTTACGAAGAAGCTTGGAATAAGCGTTACCACGACTTGATTCCAGTAAATCAATACAACGTTGACTACAGCATCATCGGTACTTCACGCGTAGAACCAATCCTGCGCCGCATTCGTCTATCCATGGCCAATGCCGGCATGACAGTTGAATCCGTCAAGGGTGAATGCAACCTTGGACAGCATGAAATTGCTTTCAAGTACACCGACGCTCTTGCTACTTGTGATCATCACGTTGTCTACAAGACCGGTGCTAAAGAAATTGCAGCTCAGGATGGTTACGCACTGACTTTCATGGCCAAGTTCAATGAGCGTGAGGGTAACTCCTGCCACATCCACTTGTCGTTCCGCGGCATTGATGGCTCCATGGTTCTTGCTGATGACAACGATCCAGATGGCCTAAGTGAAATTGGTAAGCAATACATCGCAGGTCAGCTCGCACACATGCGCGAACTAAGCATCATGTACGCACCAACCGTAAACAGTTACAAGCGTTATGCGCCAGGTAGCTTTGCTCCAACAGCAATCAAGTGGGGTCGCGACAATCGCACTTGCTCTTACCGCCTAGTTGGACATGGCCAAAGCTTGCGTGTTGAGAACCGTGTACCTGGTGGCGATGTGAATCCTTACTTGGCAGTTGCCGGCATGATCGCAGCTGGTATCGATGGCATTGAAAAGAAGATGACTTTAGAACCACGCTTCGATGGCAATGCTTATGCGCTAGAAACCGATCGCGTACCTAACACTTTGCAAATGGCTCGTGATTTATGGGTTAACAGTGCTTGGGCCAAGGAAGCATTTGGCGAGCGAGTTCATAAGCACTACACACATATGGTTGACACAGATTTGGCACAGTTCAATAAGGCAGTTACCGACTTTGAACTAATTCGTGGATTTGAACGCTACTAAATCAATTCGCTTCAAGTTAAGCGACGTTAAATCCAGCCCAAATTCGCTTGCCATTTTCAGTTAGCTCGTAACCCCACAGGTCTGCATACTCATCAACGATGTGCATTCCCCTGCCAGAGTCCACGGCCACATCAAGTGAGCGCATTACTGGGAGCTGGTTATCAAAATCTTCGACTACGACCTTGACCATATATTGCCAACGCTCCAGTACAACCTGAAGTTCGGTCGCGGCATGGATCACGGAATTTGCTACTAATTCACTGGTCACCGCTATCGCGTGCTCAATATCGATGGAACCTTCATTACTCAAGAACGCAGTGACTTGCTGCCTGGCGACCAAAACTGAGTCAGCCATTGCTGGCATGGTGAAAGCTGCGATAGTAGAAAGGAAATCTCCAAAATAGATCGCCAAATCCGAGGATCCGGATTCATTGAAGGCGCTCATGATTTTCAGTATGCCCGTTACCAGTCGAATAAAACCCAAGTCTTGGGCTTATTCCATACCTTTATCGCGACGTCCGGTTGCCCGCTGAGTCTCCCGCTTGGCATCTTTTTCAGCAATAGCTTGACGCTTGTCGTAGTTCTTCCGGCCTCGAGCAATAGCGATTTCCACCTTGGCTTTGCCGTCATTGAAGTACAGGCTAAGCGGGATCAGCGTTAGTCCGCTTTCCTTGAGCTTGTTTTCGATTTTGCTGATTTCCTGACGGTTAAGCAGAAGTTTGCGAGCCCGAGTTGGAGCGTGGTTTGTCCAAGAGCCTTCGTTGTATTCCGGGATATTTACGCCGCGTAGCCAGATCTCACCATTTTCGAATAACGCGTAGCCATCAACCAAACTTGCTCGCCCAGCTCGAAGAGATTTAACTTCAGTTCCAACTAGAACCATGCCGGCTTCATAAACGTCTTCGATGGTGAAGTCGTGGCGAGCCTTACGGTTCTGGGCGATGACCTTACGACCGCGCTCTTTTGCCACTTAACTCAACTCATCCCCAACAAGGTACAACGGTACGCGATGCACCAAACCAACCCATTGGATTGTACGGCACACCGTTGAGGTGAACTTCAAAGTGTAAATGTGGCCCAGTTGAGAATCCGGTGGATCCGATGTAACCAATGACATCTTGGTTGCCAACTACTTGACCTGGAGATACTCCAAATTGTGACTGGTGGGCATACATGGTCACCATGCCACCACCATGATCAATCAAGGTCATGTTTCCGTAGGCACGGCTAACTGTTGTCGAAAGAACTACACCAGATGCAGCTGCGCGAATTGGAGTTCCCTTTGGCGCACCACTATCGACACCGGTATGGCAAGACTTGTATTTGTAAACCGGGTGCACGCGCCAGCCAACGCCACCGCCAGCTGCTCTACCAGGCAATGGCCAAGAAAGTGGGCCGGTTGCTTGTGGGTCAACTGGACCTTGGCTGCCAGCCGACTTAGAAAGTGCAGCAATTCGAATCTGTTCGGCACGAAGTTCGTTGTATTGCGCTTGAACTTCTGCCTTGTCATCTTCAGCAACCTTTAATGCAGCTGCTTCTTGTTTTACAAGTTTGTCTACTTCAGATTTAGCGGCCGCTGCTTTGTCGGCTGCATTCTGAGCATCGATAAGTGCTTGTGATGCCACATCAGCAATTCTTTGCATGTCTAACCGGAATGCTTCAGCTGCTGCTGCATCAGCAGCAAGTTGTTCTTTTGCTGCTAACAAATCATCAAGACTCTTTGCAGTCGATAGTGAGACTGCTTTAATGTTTTGCAAACGAACTGTTAAGTCTGAAGGTGATTCTGATTCAAGAATAATTTCCCATTGAGAAGTTGGACCCTGCTGGTAAACCGAACGGGCAAACTGATCTACCTTTTTTTGCAGCTGACTAATCTCTGCTTCTTTACTGGTTACTTTTGAAAGCGCTGCTGTATAAGCCGCTTTTGCTGCTGCTAGGTCTGCTGCTGCTTTGTTGTAAACCGCAGTTGCTTCCGCTTCTTTAGTGGTCGCAATCGCCATAGCCTCACGAGCGGCAGGAAGTTTTGCTTGCGCATCCTTTAGGGATTCAGCTGCGGCTACAACTGCTTCGGATGCTTCAGTTAATGCTTCGGAAGCTTCGGCAACCTGCTTATCGATGTCAGTGTTGTTTGCAATTGCCGGAGTCATCAACAGCGAAAGCAATAAGGGAACGGCAAGTAATCCTCGGGTAAACCGCGAGGAGTTCAGACGCGTGAGGAAGGCGCGCACATTGCTCCGTTCAAAGGGGAAGTCCTTTAAGCGTAACGGAAGTGCCTAGAGTTACTGATGTGACTCAAGCCGTGTCGAGCCTGTTTTTCTCCAAATTGCAGGAGATTTAGCCCTTTAGGTAGCGGCGCAGGGTGACTGAGGCGGCCAAAACGGTGGTTCCGACTCCCACTAGGTAAAGCATCGGAATGATCGCTAAAACCTCATTCCAGGTCACAAATGGGATGAAAGTTAGGTTTGGTGCCAACTTGGCGTCAATCAACCAATACTTTGAGGCCAAGATTCCAGCGGTGGCCAGAGTTGAGCCGATAATCGCAGCTACTGCTGCCTCCAAGATAAACGGCAATCGAATCGACATGTTGCTGGCGCCAACCGATCGCATAATCGAAGTTTCCCGGCGCCTAGCGAAAGCGGCCACTCGGACTGTATTCATAACAAGCAATACCGTTACAAAAAGCATCGCAAGCGCAATTGCTAGCGCAAAGGACTGAAGGCCCTTAAGAATTTGGAAGAAGCGATCGAGCAACTGGCGTTGATCTTGAATAGATTCAACACCCTGCACTGATTGCAAAGCACTAGCTACTTTTTCAAAGTTCTCTGGGTTATCCAGCTTTACTCGGAAAGATTCTGGCAACGCATCTGGACTGATGTTCGCCAAAATTGCCGAGCCAGCAAATTGCTCTTTGAATTGTTCGTAAGCATCGGCTGATGATTCATAGAAAACATCTTGAACAGATTCCAAAGTGCCAAGAATCGTTTCAATATTCTTGCGTTGTTCGTCTGTCACTGCACCAGTGCAAGTGAAGGCAACTGAAGTATTTCCGCACAAGAAAATTGATACTTCGATCTTGTCGTACCAATAGCCCTTCATGCGGTCTACTTGCGCACTCATTAACAATGCAGCGCCCACCAAAGAAAGGGATACGGCTACCGAGACAATCAAGGCGACAGTCATCGTGAAGTTTCGACGTAAACCGTTACCCACTTCTTTACTTACAAATGAAAATCTCATGACTACTGCCCCGTGTGCCCATACATTCCGCGTTCTTGGTCGCGGATGATCTTGCCATTTTCCATTTGCACAATACGTTTACGCATCTGATCAACAATGGCAACATCGTGGGTTGCCATGACAATTGTGGTTCCTGTGCGATTGATGCGGTCGAGTAACTTCATGATGCCAACACTGGTTGACGGATCTAAGTTTCCAGTTGGTTCATCAGCTAGCAGAAGTTTAGGTTGATTAACGAAAGCTCTGGCAAGAGCAACTCGTTGCTGTTCACCGCCGGATAATTCGGAAGGTAAGCGATGTGCTTTTTCTTCCAGACCAACTAAATCAAGTAACGCAGGAATTCTTTGTTGAATTTCCTTTTTTGATTTGCCAATAACTTCCATGCCGAATGCGACGTTGTCGAAAACAGTTTTTCCAGGAAGTAAGCGGAAGTCTTGAAACACAATTCCCATAGTCCGGCGAAAAGCTGGGACTTTGCGATTAGGTAATTTAGCAACATTGATTCCATCCACAGTTACTGTGCCTGAACTTGGCTTTTCTTCTTTCAAAAGCAATCGAAGCAAGGATGACTTTCCAGAACCAGATTGACCAACTAGGAATACAAACTCGCCCTGTTCGATGTTTAGATTGATCCCATCAAGAGCTGGGGTATTTGAGTTTTTGTATTGTTTGGAGACGTTGTCAAAGTTGATCACAATGAACTCTCCTTAAATTGGCGCGCAAATAATTTCGAAAAATCGTATGTAATCAGCCTAAATAGTGCGCAGGCTATGCAGGTGCAGGGCGCGCCGAGCCCTGGATTATGAGGGGCGGATCACTAATTGGATTGTTCGCGACGCCAGCGAATGCCAGCTTCTACGAACTGATCGATATCCCCATCGAGTACCGCCGAAGTATTACCGGTTTCGACTTCAGTTCTGATGTCTTTAACCATTTGATAAGGATGCAAAACGTAGGAACGCATTTGATTTCCCCACGAGCCGCTGGTGTCGCCCTTAAGTGCATTTATCTTGGCTTGCTCTTCTTGACGAGTGCGTTCCAAAATCTTTGCTTGCAGAACCGCCATTGCGGTTGCCTTGTTTTGCAATTGTGAACGTTCGTTTTGGCAGGACACAACAATTCCAGTTGGGATGTGAGTGAGGCGCACAGCTGAATCAGTTGTGTTTACACCTTGACCACCAGGGCCAGACGATCTATAAACATCGATTCTTAAATCATCATCAGGAATTTCTACCGAATCAGTTTGTTCAACTACCGGAATTACTTCCACCTCAGCAAATGAAGTTTGGCGACGACTTTGATTATCGAATGGTGAGATCCGAACAAGTCGATGCGTACCTTGTTCGACCGACAGAGTTCCATACGCAAACGGTGCTTTAACCGCGAATGTTGTTGACTTAATTCCTGCTTCTTCGGCATAGGACGTTTCATAAACATCAGTTGGCCAGCCATGGCGTTCGCAATATCGCAAATACATCCGCTGCAACATTTCTGCCCAGTCAGCTGCATCAACACCGCCAGCTCCAGAACGAATGGAAACTAAAGCTTCGCGGTGGTCGTACTCTCCAGAAAGTAGAGTTCGAACTTCAAGTTCACCAATTGATTTTTCAAGTGCGGTTAGTTCCGCACTCGCTTCCTCAAGGATTCCTTGATCGCCCTCGGCTTCGCCCATTTCCCAGAGAACCTGAACATCATCGACTCGGGAGCGCAAATTCTTAATACGGCCAATGTCGGCTTGAAGTACCGAAAGCTTTCCCGTTACGCGTTGGGCATTAGCTTGGTCATCCCAGAGATCTGGCGCTGAGGCCAAGATCTCAAGCTCTGCTACTTGAGCCTGCATGTCATCTATTCGGAGAACTTTTTCGATGCTGGAAAGCGTCGAGTTGATAGTTGCTATATCAACAGCAAAGTCTCCGGTAGCCATAGTTCATAAGGTTACCTTGAAGTTACCTAACTTTATTAATTGCCTTGGCCGCGCTGACTACA
>JBIIZV010000133.1:0-3343 GCA_044346095.1 Candidatus Nanopelagicales bacterium | reverse complement strand
GGTACCTGTGAAACGATTTCATCCGTATCGCTACCATTCGCGATCCAAAAAGCTAGTCTTCCGTCTGGATCAAGACCCAACGCATATCCCGCAGTTTCGTGCAGCGAGAACTTGCCTAAAAGAACTTGGCGGCCTTTCTCGGGTGTGGTTGCAAATACATATGAAGACATCGAGAACGAATCAGTTAAGTCCAGTTTTCCTGATGGATCCTTAACTCGAACGGCGTTTCCTAGATCGACAAACTGCTTTTTGACTGGCTTTTTCCCTGAAAAATCTGATGGCACAACTTCTTCTTGAAAACCAGGTCCTTTAGGATCCTCATCACCATGAATCAATCGGACAATATCTACCTGTGCCTCAGTGGCATTGTCAGCTGTGACATAGAAGGAAATGGTTTCGCCCTCAACCACACTTGGTTTATCTGTGTAGCCAGTTACTGATACTTGTGCCATTTTATTTCTCCTTCTAGTGCTGTGACTTTAGGTCGTTGATGCGACGAAGGAATACTGCATGGTATGCCTCGTCAAGATTCGAATAAGTTTTGTCGTCAACTAAACGTGGGGGTACGCCTGGGATGCCGCTTAAAGCTACAACTCGGTATGCCTGGAATGCCGATTCACAGTAAACGACATATTTATTACTAATTGGTTGCTTTCTAAAGTAGTTAAGGATTCGCTCTAGGTGATCAGAATGCTGGCCGAGTGGACTTAATCGATGTTCCTCAATTATTTCTGGGGTGATCCACTCACGTAACTTGTCACGAATTGCCCGTTCAAATTCACGCTCAGCAATAACGCCTTTGTCAGAAATTTCCGGACCCTGCTCTGGCAAGAACGCTCCATAACGAGTGGTGCGAGTCGCGCGTGATAGTGCCTTTCGTCTTTCTCTGATTTCGATTAACTGCTGACGAAGCCCGAATAGACCATTTCTGGTGTAAAGCACAGAGGCCAGCATCAGGAATCCAACCAGAACAATTCGCCATGGACCCCAAGAAGTGAACCATTGATTTAGGAAGACGACAATAACCGTACCGACGACTGCGCCTTCAGCTTTGCCTAATCCACCAATCACGATCATCGCCAGCAACAGCAGCATCTGATCCAGGCTAAACAAACTTAACGATGCTCCACCTTGGTTGGTGGCATAAAAAGCTCCAACAAAACCAAGTGCGGCAGATGCAATCAAGAAAACAAAGAGTCGAGCTCGTTGAAAATCAATGCCAATTGCGGCAGCAAACGATTCATCTTCTTTAGAAGACTGTGCAGTACGAAGCAAGATTCCGATTCTTCCACCACTTACCAATCGGAAAATAGCTAGCGAAATCAAGAGCACAAAAAATGAAATCAGGTATGAGATGGTCTGCCCGGATTGAGTTTGCATGGCCTCTTCCGACACAATTCGATCAGCACCGAAAAGTGCTCCATTGAATTGACCACCAAGAGATTCTGATTGCGTAATGTAACTACGCAAAAATTCGGAGATTCCAATTGTCAACAGCGCGTAATAGAGCCCATCAAGCCTTCGTGCCGGGACGCTAATTATGAATCCCATTAAGGCGCCAAACAATGTCCCAGCGACAAGCATTACTGGCCACGGGATTCCATAAGTGATGCTTAGGTATGTTGCTGCATACGCACCTACGCCCACTGTTGCCAAACTTGCATAAGATTGCAGCCCTGCGGTGCCAATAATCAAAGTCCATAAAACGTTGATTGCGGCAAAGAAGCAGATGCTGCCAAAAATTGAAAAAACTAATTGCTGTCCAACGGCAATTGGAATGGCAGCCAAAGCAAATAAACCGACCATCCAAAACAAAGGTTTCTTATCTTTAAGAATTAACTCCCGCTGTAATGTTTTTGGGTTGTATCTTCCTTCGAATCGCAACAGTGAGCGCTTGGTTCCAGGCACTCTGATCCGGTGAAAAAGTGAACTGGTTCTTACTGGCCAACGAGGAATCAGGCGTCGACGTCCGACTTCGTATTTACTCACGAACATCCTCCAATACCCCACCAAGTCCTCGTGGTCTGAACGTCAAAATTGCAATCACGAGAGCGAACTGAACGAAAGGAACGAAAGATTGCTCGGTGTAGCGGGCAGTTACAGCTTCTGCAAAACCAAGCAGCACAGCGGCTAATACAGTTCCTGGCATTGAACCAAGTCCGCCTGCGAGGGAAATGATTAAGCCAACGATTAGCGGTTGCACACCTGATGTCGGACTAACAAAGAAGATTTGTCCCAGCAAGACCGAAGCTAGGCCCGCGAGTGCGCCACTTATTGCAAGCGCGATCATTCCAGTAGTTCGAACTGAAACACCAACCATGTTTGCACCAAGTGGGTTCATCATCATGGCTCGCATTTGAAGTCCACGACGGCTTCGTCTCATCCAAAGTGTCACGATCAAGAGAACGACTGTGGCAACCACAATCGTTCCAACTTGGCCGTAGGCAATACTGAAGTCGCCAATCTTGAATCGTTTGATGCCAAAGATTTGCGGAAGTGGTTTGCTTTGTGGGCCAAAGATCAGCATGAAGATTTGAGTACCCATGATGCTGATAGCTAAAGTTGCAATCAATCCGCGAACTGGGAAATTTACACGATCGTGAAGCGGCAAAAATGCCAGTCCCCCGACTATCAGCCCAGCAATCGCTGAGCCGATCATGCCGAGCAATACAACGCCTAGGGACAGCAATACACCGTCACGAATGCTGAAATTCTTTGCCATGTATTGTGCGAACAAAAATGCCACATAGCCACCAAAAGTAAAAACAAATCCTTGTGCCAGATTTAACATTCCTACGCTGGACCAAGTGAGTGAAATTCCTACAGCTACTAGCCCATACATGGAGGCTAGGACTAACCCACTTGCGATTAACTCAATCATTACATCTCCGCTGCCGGAGGGATGTCGCCAAAAGCTTCGCCAACGTCTTCCTTAAGTTCGCCTGCGTGCATTCCTAAAATGCGATCACATCGACCAGATAGCAAAGGCAAGTTTTGTTCTGCAATTAACATTGCGCCATCGCCTAAATCGATTTTGCAAAGGGCATCGACTAAACCAATTGAGATTTTTGGTGCAAGACCCAGAGACGGCTCATCAACCAGGTAAAGTTTTGCGTCTGCCATGAGCGCGCGACCTACTGAAACCATTCGCCGCTCTCCACCAGAAAGCGTGCCTGCTGATTGCTTCAATCTCGTGCGTAGCGGAGGAAAGACTTCGAGGATCGCATCTCGCCTGAGCTTGCGAGTTTTCCATGCACCTTCGGTGTAAGCACCACTTGCCAAATTCTCTTCAACAGTAAGTCCGGGGAATATTGCATCTCCCTGTGGCGCAATTGCGATACCA
>JBIIZV010000132.1:0-3346 GCA_044346095.1 Candidatus Nanopelagicales bacterium | reverse complement strand
GAACATTTTGCTAACCAGTGTTCTAGTTTTGATGGCATTCCCGGTACTTGCAGCAGCGCTATTGATGCTTGAGTCAGATCGAAAGTTTGGTTCGCAAGTATTTGATGCCGCCAATGGTGGAGCGATTCTCTGGCAACACTTGTTCTGGTTCTTTGGACACCCTGAGGTTTACATCATTGCTTTGCCGTTCTTTGGAATCGTGACAGAAATCCTGCCAGTATTTAGTCGCAAGCCAATCTTTGGTTACAAGGGCCTAGTCTTTGCAACCATTGCAATCGCAGGTCTATCGGTAGCAGTTTGGGCACACCACATGTACGTAACCGGTGCGGTGAATTTGCCGTTCTTTGCGTTTATGACGATGCTCATAGCCGTGCCTACGGGCGTTAAATTCTTCAACTGGATCGGCACCATGTGGGGTGGATCCGTTAGTTTCGAGACTCCGATGCTTTGGAGTATTGGATTCCTAACGACGTTCTTGTTCGGTGGCCTAACTGGTGTCATCCTGGCAGCACCGCCACTAGATTTCCACGTTAGTGACTCGTACTTTGTGGTTGCGCACTTCCACTACGTGGTGTTTGGAACTGTGGTCTTCGCAATGTTTGCTGGTTTCTACTTCTGGTGGCCAAAGTTCACCGGAAAGATGCTGGACGAAAGACTGGGCAAGCTTCACTTCTGGCTAGTCTTCTTTGGTTTCCACATCACCTTCCTAGTTCAGCACTGGTTGGGTGTGGAGGGTATGCCACGTAGGTACTCGGATTATCTGGCAAGTGATGGATTCACGACGCTCAATATGATTTCCACGGCTGGTTCGATTGTTCTTGGAGCATCTACCTTTGTGTTCTTCTGGAACATGTACAAAACCAACAAGTACGCACCAATGGTTAACAACGATGACCCTTGGGGCTGGGGTGCCTCACTTGAGTGGGCTACATCATGTCCACCACCTCGTCACAACTTTGTTGAGATCCCACGGATTCGTAGCGAGCGGCCAGCATTTGATCTACATCACCCAGAAGTGGCTGCAATGGAACAAGCAGATCGCGATAAGGCATTTGAAAATGCTGCTAATGGATCTAAGGGTTAAGGGAAGTTAAATGATTATCGGTGGCAAGCTTTTTGCGTACGGAACTGTTCTTTTTATTGGGCTAGGTGTCGTCTACTGGTTCATGAGTGGTGACGTTGTTGGAACTTCACTTCTTGCTTTAACTGGTGGGCTCGCATTTCTAATTGCGTTCTACGTTCTGTTTACTTCAAAGCGCGTTGGAGCACTTCCGGAAGATAACGAAAGCGCATTGATTTCAGATGCAGACACCGACTACGGCTTCTTTTCTCCGCATTCATGGTGGCCATTTGCAATCGGTGCTTCAACATTTACATTCGTACTGGGCTTTGTATTTGCAACGTGGATGATGGTTGTCGGACTATTCGCCTTAATGATGGCGATTCATGGTTTGATTTTCGAGTACTACCGCGGACAATTCGTAAAGTAATCCAGCCATAGTTTTTCTGTGATCGCCTCGCTAAGACTCGCAACAGCTTGCAAAGCTGGGGAACTAGCAGGTCGAGTATCGATAAAGCTAGGTCGTGGTCGAGGCGAAACTTTAAGTGGCAGAGTAATCCTTGCTCTTGACTCCAAGGCAATTTCAAAGCTGAGCACAGGGCGAGACATTGTCTTGGTTTCTGGCACGAATGGTAAAACCACTTCAACAAAAAACTTGGCAGAGATCCTCAGAGAGTTTGCGGGCGAAGGAGTTAGCACCAGCGAATCTGGCGCGAACATGCCAGCTGGCATCGCATCGTTACTGGCACAGAAACCTAGAAATCGATTCGCTGTTATTGAATGCGATGAAATGTATCTGCCAGAGATGTATCAAAAGTTGGCCCCAAAAGTCATTGCCCTGCTGAATCTTTCGCGCGATCAATTGCATCGCACCGGAGAAGTGCGCAAAGTTTCTAACTTGTGGCATCAAGCATTCACAAAAGAGGATGTGACATTCGTGATTAACCGCGACGATCCTTTCCTTGAGCATGCAGTATCACAAGCTGGTCACGTGATTCGAGTATCGTTCAATGGTCGCAGGCATCCAGATGCCGCTACCTGTCCTAACTGTTCAGCAATCCTGGATTGGTCAGCAGATGATTATTCATGTAGCTGCGGATTAGGAGCGAAGCTTCCCGACGTTAGGTCTGATAAGCGCCTAGATGGGCCGCAGCGAAATACCGTATTGGTAATCGAAGCGGCTCGCCTCATGGGTGCCGAGATCTTGGCAGATGATGCTACGGAGTTAATCAAGAAGTCACCTGATCGAATCCACGAGTTCTCCGTAACTGGGAAAGTTGTTTCAACTCATCTAGCCAAGAACCCAGAAAGCTGGCGACAGGCACTTGGCGACGTAGAGGCAAATCAAATTGTTCTCGCAGTTAATGCTCGGGGTATTGACGGGCGTGACACATCCTGGCTTTGGGACATCGATTACTCCCATTTGCTTGGGAAAAAAGTTATCTGTACTGGTGAGCGAAGACTTGATGTGGCGTATCGACTTAGCGTGCAAGGAATAGACGTTTCGGTTGCTTCAAGTTTTGCGCAAGCTGTCCAGGAATTCTCTGGGGCGCCGATTCAAGCGATTGTCAGCTATACCGCTTACCAAGATTTGCTTGCTCTCGAACTAGGAATCTCCACAGGAAGAACCAACATCGGGAAAGGGGAGTCACAATGAGTCTTACTATTGTTCGCCTTTACCACGATTTGCTCGGCACTTACGGTGACCAAGGAAATGCTGAAATCTTGATGCACCGGGCCAAAGCTCGAAGTATTGATGTTGAGTTAGTTGAAGTAACCCCAGGCATGTCAGTTCCAAGATCTGGAGATGTTTATCTCTTGGGTGGCGGCGAGGATGGTCCACAGGCAGCCGCACTCGAAATGCTAAAACAAGATGGGGGACTTGCGTACGCAGCAGCTGGCGGCGCCACTGTGTTAGCAATTTGCGCTGGATTCCAAATCATCGGAGAGTCGCTTCCAAGTTCTGAAGGAGTGGCAACTGCAGGCCTTGGACTAGTTGATGCGCATACGATCTACGACTCTTCGCCGCGCAGTGTTGGTGAGATCGTTGTTGAGCCAACGCGTGGGGGATTACCAGTTTTGACTGGGTTTGAGAATCACCAAGGCCTAACTCGACTTGGTCCTGAAATGCCGCCACTTGGACGCGTCAGGAGTGGAGTTGGTAACGGTTTTAACTCCCATGAAGGGGTATGGCATGGCAATGTTTTCGGTACCTACATGCATGGACCAGTTCTAGCGAGAAACCCAGAGCTTGCTGATGCGGTCTTGCAGTGTGCCGCTGGACCA
>JBIIZV010000130.1:0-3368 GCA_044346095.1 Candidatus Nanopelagicales bacterium | reverse complement strand
CATTGGTGCCAAGCAAGGTGGCGGTAGAGGCAGTCGTTCTGCATCCCGCCCAGCTGGCTCCGCAAAGAGCGAATCAGCAAAAGAAGAGCGCGCCCCTCGTGAAGAGCGCGAAGAACGTGCGCCACGTAACAACGATGGCGAATCTGAAGGTAGCGATCGCAGCGATCGTGGTGACCGCAATGATCGTGGCGATCGTAACGATCGCAATGGCCGTAACCGTCGTGGTCGTGACCGCAATGACCGCAACAGCAATGGTCGCAACAACCGTGGTGGCCGTGGTGGCGACCGTGACTATGACTTAGAAGTTTCTGAAGACGATGTTCTTTTGCCAGTGGCAGGAATCATCGACATCCTCGATAACTACGCATTCGTTCGTACTTCCGGCTACTTGCCAGGTCCAAACGATGTTTATGTGTCAATGGGATTAGTTAAGCGTTTCTCACTTCGTAAAGGTGATGCAGTAACCGGTCAGGTTAAGCAGCCACGCGAAGGCGATCGCCCACAGAAGTTCAACCCACTTGTTCGCATCGAGTCCATCAATGGACTTGAACCAGACGAAGCAATTAAGCGCGTTGATTTCGGCAAGCTAACTCCGCTTTACCCACAGGATCGTTTGCGCCTTGAAACTGTGCCAAACAACTTAGTCACTCGCGTAATTGATTTGGTTGCACCGATTGGTAAGGGTCAGCGTGGACTTATTGTTTCGCCACCTAAGGCCGGTAAGACCATGATCTTGCAGAACATTGCAAATGCGATTGCCGAGAACAACCCTGAAGTTCACTTGATGGTTGTTTTGGTAGATGAGCGACCTGAAGAAGTTACCGATATGCAGCGTTCAGTTAAGGGTGAAGTTATTGCTTCCACATTCGACCGTCCAGCTGAAGACCACACCACAATTGCAGAACTAGCAATTGAGCGCGCAAAGCGTTTGGTCGAAATGGGACATGACGTTGTAGTTCTTTTGGACTCAATGACTCGTCTTGGTCGCGCTTACAACCTTTCAGCGCCAGCATCTGGCCGCATTCTTTCCGGTGGTGTTGACTCAGCTGCGTTGTATCCACCAAAGAAGTTCTTCGGTGCTGCTCGCAACATCGAAGAGGGTGGCTCACTAACAATCTTGGCAACAGCTCTGGTTGATACCGGATCTCGAATGGACGAAGTTATCTTCGAAGAATTCAAGGGAACTGGCAACATGGAACTCAAGCTTGATCGTCGCCTGGCAGATCGTCGTATCTTCCCAGCGGTTGACGTGGAAGCGTCCGGAACTCGTCGTGAAGAAATCCTTCTTGCTGCTGATGAACTTAAGGTCATCTGGAAGCTACGTCGCGTACTTCACGCACTTGATTCCCAGCAGGCTCTTGAACTATTGCTCACTAAGCTTCGCGAGACCAAGAGCAACCTTGACTTCTTGATGCAGGTTCAAAAGACCACACCTGAAGCACCAGGCGGCATGGGATCTGACTCCATGGATAACGTGGACTAATCAAATCCAGCAAGATTCAAAAGGACCCGGCACTCATCAGAGTGTCGGGTCCTTTTATGTAATTGGTTAATGCTCCACGGGTAGATTCAATCCATGCGCTTTAAGTTTTGGATAATCCTTATCGAATCTGCGCTTTTGATTGTTGCAGTTGTCGCAATTGCTGCTGCAATCAATGTTTGGCAAGGCTCAGCTGAGCATTCAAAGGGTGGTTGCCAACAGACTTTGGTAATCGGAAAATCCGTTGAAGGCATTTCGCTGGAGGCATGCCAGTTAAATGGTTCAAATCCTGAAGCCGAAAATACTCTCTTAGTAATTGGCACTATTCATGGTGATGAGCCTGATGGCAAGCGGGTCATCGATGAGGTTGTCGCAACAGGTGCGCCAGCTAACACCAATATCTGGCTAATTCGGGATGGAAACCCAGATGGTGCAAACCTAACCACTCGCAGAAATGCAAACGGTGTAGACATCAATCGAAATTTCCCAATCAAGTGGGCGGCATCAGATCCAACGGCGCGAACTTACAGCGGACCGAGTCCAGCAAGTGAACCTGAAACGTTAGCTTTGATGAATGCGGTTGAAACCATTAAGCCAACACGAGTCGTGGTTTTTCACCAGCCATATGCCCAGATCGATTGCCCGCCGGAACGACCAACAACAATTAGTGATCGACTCTCGCAATTAACCGGATTCAAATCCGAATGCATCCCAGGGGAGAAGTCTGGTTCACCGACGAATTCCTACACCGGCACCTTTACGATCTGGGCCAACAGCACATTTCCTGAAACTACCGCCGTCACATTCGAACTTGGCCTAACAACAATGCAGACCAAGATCGAAACGATCGCCAAGGCCTTGAGAGCCTTAGCAGCAGACCCAAGTTATTAATAGTTACAGCGAAAAGCTTGGGTACTCATCTGTAACCAATAAGAACGCGTAGCCATAAACCCGGTTCCAGTACTTTGTTACACCCAATAGAACTTCACCGCTAAATGCTGGCATCTTTCCAGTAAACAAAATGGTGAACCAAGTGAAGATCAAAACTGCAATACCGTAAATCGTGTACACCAGGCCAACCAAGTAAAGCGGCACGGCCAGTAGCCACTTAACCAAAGGCAAATAGCGATTGAGCTTAGCGCCACCTTCAACATCCGGGAATGTGATCTTTACGTCTTCATTTTCCTCAATTGACGGGTATTTGTCGTTAAGCAAAAGAATGTATGCGGTAACTCGAGTAGACAAAGCTAGAAGTGAACGATTGAAGTCCAATACGTATGACGGGTAGATGCCACGAAAAACCAGGGCAAGCAATACTGGCAAGAACAAAAGTCCTGATAAGAAGGCCGATGCTTCGCTGGAGCCGGACCAGGCCGTAAATGCCGAAACAAAAATAGCAATTGGAACTACTAAGAAAATACGTAGCAATACAGATATGCGGTCGCGATTGTCTAGTTGAACAGTAATTGCGGTTCCAATTTGATTACTCATGATTACAGAGTAGACCTAATGGCTAAGAAACCTTGACTTTGCTGAGATCTAAGTCTTTGTATTTTCCGGATTGGGTGTAGCCCCGAATCCGCTCAAAACCATCAAAAACTTCTACATACGAAGTTGGCAGTGGCGAGATTGCAAGACGAATACTGTTAGGCGCCCGATAATCCGGAATCACTTTCATGTCATCGCGTAATCCTCGAGCAATTTGGGCAGCATCTGGATGGTAGATGCCGATGTGCCCGCCACGAAGTTTGGAATCTCGGGGTGTAACTAGTTCATATCCGAGTGGTACTAACCACTGATCAAATAGTTCGATCATCATGTCTGTGCCCTTTGAGGCTTTGGCATTGATCTGAGCGATCGTTGCATCCTCGATCATGCCAAAGCCTTC
>JBIIZV010000129.1:0-3410 GCA_044346095.1 Candidatus Nanopelagicales bacterium | reverse complement strand
AGGAGTCTGGCCACATATAAGTGACCCGAACCAGGCAATCGCCGCAAAGGCAGATGTAGTTCAAGGTAGCTACTTACCTGGCACCATCATTCTGGATAAGCAACACCGAGTAGCTGCCAAATTTGTCGGACCGGTTAACCAGGCAGACCTAACCCGAATCTTGGATCAACTCGCCTCCGAATGAGCGCCCAGTTAAGGATTTTGGCGAAGAGTGGTTGAATAGAGATATGGCTAACACTCCTAAAGAAGCAGATCCAAACAAGGCAGCGTTCTTGGCAGCTTTAGAAAAGAAGAAGTCTCAAGGCGCCAAAGGCAATTCCACAGGAACAACTGCTGAGAATTCAAAAGCCAAGTCCTCAGGCCCTGCGGCGGCACGTCGAATTGAACGTCGCCGAAGCGGCAGTTCTTAAACTCGAATTCTCGAACCAGTCGGATCAAACACTGTATCTGGCATAACTACAGCGCTGACTTTTCGGCCGCCGCAAGAAATCGAAACCTTATCCCCTTCGTTGGCTCCAATCGGTAGCCATGCAAGTGCTACCGGGGCGCCAACTGACCAGCCAAACTCTGCGCTTGTTACATAACCAACGTTTTGATCACCAATAAATACTGGCTGACTTACGGTTGGGACTAGATCGACTTCAGTTAACTGCAAAGTTCGCAGTCTTCGTGTTGCTGGATTAGCGGAAGCGTTCAGGCCAATGTGATCGCCGTCTGCGCGCACTGCAAACTCAAGGCCAGCACTCGTCGGGGTGTCTTCACGACTCATGTCACTACCCCAAGCTCGGTATCCCTTTTCCAGGCGCAAACTAGTAAGAGCACTTCGACCTGCTGGTACTGCGCCAACTTTGTTCGCCTGTTCCAATACAGAGTTCCAGAGTTTCTTTCCACCTGAGGCATCACAAGACAATTCCCAGCCAAGTTCGCCTACATAAGAAACTCGTACTGCTGTCACACCAACTCCAGCAACGGATGTTTCTTTGGCAGAGAAGTACTTGAAAGTGTCATTGGTTAAGTCAGTATCTGTGATTGGAGCCAAGATGTCTCGGGCCGCTGGTCCCCAGACCGCGACACAAGTGGTGCCATTGGTGATGTCTGCAATCTGCACATCGAATCCAACCGAGATTGACTTAAGCCAAGCCTCATCACGCGGACTATTGCCACCGACTAAGAATCGATCATCTGCCAGTTGGCTGATAGTTACATCCGAAACAATGCCACCATTGTGATCCAGCAGCATTGTGTAGGTAACCGTTCCAGCTCCCCGAGCAACATTACGGGCAGCCGCGCGATCCAAGAATGCACCAGCGTCAGGGCCAGTAACAGAAATTCGGCGAAGTGAAGTCATGTCAAAGATGCCTGCTACTTCACGAGTGCGAAGGTGTTCAGCTCCAGCAATTGGTGACCAGAATTTGCTAGACCACCCATCACGTGCCGGAACACTCATGCCAGCAAGTAATCCCGAGTTTGATTCATACCAACGTGGGCGCTCCCAAGCGGAAGTATCAAAGAAGGCAGCACCTAACTTCTCCTGCTCGTCATAAAACGGAGACATCCGAACCCCGCGAGGACTAGTGGAAGGTTCGGCAGGGTGATGAATTGCATATGTATCGATGTATGCGTTGTCACAGCGCTGCGCGAAGTCTGCTGGGACTAGTTCAGCATCATCGAAGCGAGTTAAATCTGCTGGAGCGAAATCGATGTCAGGTGCGATGCCACAAATTGCCTGCGCTAATGAACGTGCCGCACCAATTGAATGTGTGGCCCAAAGGCATTCAAGTATCCAAAGGCCTTCAACACTTGGAGCTGGACCCATAAGCGGTAAACCATCGGCGGAATATGGGAATACGCCGTTGTAAGCCTGTTCATATTTCAAACCAGACAAGACGGGCATCACTTCGAGTGTTTCAATCCAGGCTTGATCCCAATCAACTTGAGTGAATGGCAACTTGGAAGGGTCTTCTAGAGTCGCAGCATTGTTGACCATGTCGGAATCACTTACGGGAAGTGCGCGATGGTTAAAGGAACCTACTCCTGCTTTATCGCCCTCGTCACGGACATAAGTTCCTGCTTCGTAAATTCGAACTATCGGAACGCTCGCATCTCCGTCGCGACCTTTTGCTAACACCGAAACTGGTTCGGTGACTGCGTATTGATGTTCCATGGAAACTAAAGGCAAAGTCACGCCAACCGTGGAAGCTATAGAACTGCCCCAACCACCGGCTGCAATTACTACTAAGTCCGCAGCAATCACGCCAGTCGATGATTTAACGCCTGTTACTTTTGATCCGACGGTTTCAATGCCAGTAACTGTGGTGTTACCAATAAATGTTGCACCATTTGATTGCGCACGTTCGCCTTGGGCTTGGGCTCCCCTGAGTGCCTTGCCAACACCTTCACCCGTTGTATGGAATCCACCAATGAAAGTTGTCGGATCTAATAGTGGATTTAAGTTTGCACATTCTTCTGGTGACAACATCTCGGCACTAAATCCCCAAGAGGCAGCAAATTCGGTGCGGCGAACTAAGTAATTGAGGCGCTCTGGAGTTAGCGCAACTTCAATTGAACCGACGGGATAGAAACAAGGTGCGCCTGCAACGTCCATCGACAATAGCTTTGTGATTGTGTAATCGGCAAACCTATGCATCATCTTTGAAGTACTGGTGCGTGTTACCAAACCTGGCGCATGTGAAGTAGCGCCACCGGTTTTCCAGATTGGCCCCTGATCAACAACAGTCACATTACGTTGACCAAGCTGCGTCAATTCATCGGCTAACCCCGTGCCAGCAATGCCAGCACCAACGATGACAATCTTTAAATTTGCCAACTCAATCTCCACTATTTGGTGTTGCGAGAATGCTACCCAATATCACTGTCTGCTAGCGTGGAATCTGGCTGAATCGAAGATCTCGATCCAGCCTCGTTATTCTCTACGGAGGAAGAATGACTACAACAACCGCTGCAAAGCGTCCAGCAATGGTTACTTTCATTGCTGCTTTGATCTGGGTAATCGCAATCTTTAACGTTGGATTGGGTGTTCTAATGGTGCTTGCGCCAGTTGGCGAAAACCCAGCCATACTTAGTGCTCCAGGTGGAGTTTCTATTGAAATTTCGACAAGCTACCTATTGATCAATGGCTTATTGGCAATTGTCCTTGGCCTTATTTATGTATCTATTTCGAAGATGATCTTGATGGGTTCACGATCAGCTCAGGTTGTTATTCAGGCACTTGCTGTAATCAATATCATTTTTGGTTTCATGACTCTGCCTTATGGCTGGGTGCAAATTGCATTGAACGTACTTGCTTTGATAATTGTTAGCACATCAAAAGCAAATGCTTGGTTCAAGACTGCTGAGTAAAACTCAAAACGAAAAGCCCGTGCCTAAATAGGCACGGGCTTTTTTATTGG
>JBIIZV010000128.1:0-3421 GCA_044346095.1 Candidatus Nanopelagicales bacterium | reverse complement strand
AAGATGATGAATTACACGACAAGATCGTTTCTAACATTCAGGAAGTCCGAGCTCGTGGCGCACTTACGATTGTGCTAGCCGAAGAGGGTGACGAGTCCATTAATGAATTCTCAGATCACATAATTCGCTTGCCGAAGGTGCCAGCATTAATGCAGCCATTGGTTGCAACAGTGCCGCTACAAATTTTCTCGTGTGAGATGGCGACCGTTAAGGGATATGACGTAGATCAGCCAAGAAACTTGGCTAAGAGCGTCACCGTTGAGTAACTGACTGAGTCAGTTACTCAACCAATAAACACTGATAGATAGCTTGTTATTCACCTTGATGTTTTGTTGTGAAGCAAATTCGATTTCCTTCTGAATCTTTGACTTCGGCAACAAAACAGTTATCCGCTTCAGTCTTCTCAAAAAGAATTTCTGAGCCGAGCTCGATTGCTTTACTCAACAAACTGTCGATGTCATCAGTGTGAAGATAGATAAAAGAGCCATCGATAGACGGCTTGTAAACATCACCTTTGCAAAGGGCGCCACTAATGCCGGCTCCATTGTTTTCAAATGGGAAAAATGCCATCTCGTAGTCATGAATTGAGCCGCGTTCCAGTTCAATATCTAGGAGCGATTGATAGAAATTGATTGCGCGATCCAGGTCAGTAACCGGAATCTCAAAGTATGCGCCGATGTTTGTAGCCATAGATAAAAAGTACCTGATGACTTATTCGAACCTTTACTCGTTGCTGTTGCTTCCGCTCAACAGCACCGATACCTCCACTGTATCCAGAGTTACCTGTGTTGCAAAAATGACATAACTATCTGCCTTGGTATTACTGGGGTCTAGTGGCCCAAGTTTGAAAAAACCAGTATTCACGGCAAAGTTAAGACATGGCCATAGTTGGAATCGGTGTTGATGTCGTGGACTTGGCACGCTTTTCAGGAGTCGTAGAGCGCACACCTGGAATCATCGATCGGCTGTTTACTAAAGCGGAGCAAACCAGCGCTGAAGGTCATCAGCTGCCCCTGATTTCATTAGCGGGACGGTTTGCCGTGAAAGAAGCTGTGGCAAAAGCATTGGGCGCTCCAGTTGGTATGGAATGGCATGACTGCGAGGTCAGCAATGGTGGCGCGCCACAAATTTCAGTTCGTGGCTCAGTGGCTAAAGTTGCTAACGACCAAGGCGTAACTAATTGGCACGTCTCGCTCAGTCATGATGGTCCAGTTGCAATCGCTTATGTAATCGCAGAGAAGGTTTAGGAATTTAAATGTCTGCTCATGTAACTGCTCGCATTGATCTGGGTGCCCTGGCACATAACGTTCGAGTTCTCAAGGCGCGCGCTGATGGCCGCAAGTTAATGGTTGTAGTTAAAGCAGATGCCTACGGTCACGGCTTAGTTAAGTGCGGCCAAGCTGCAGTTAATGCCGGAGCCGATTACTTAGGTGTGGCATTACTTGAAGAAGCCGTTGCGCTTCGCGAAGGAAATGTTCCTGGCCCAATTCTTGCTTGGTTGAATACTCCAAATGATCGATTCGCCGAATGCATTGCTCGCGATATTGACTTAGGTGTTAATTCAGTAGCGACCCTAAAGGCAATCAGCAATGCAGCGTATTCAGTTGATCGAATTGCTCGACTTCATGTCAAAGTCGACACTGGATTAAATCGAAACGGTGTCACGCTTACCGATTTACCGGAGTTAGTTTCGGCACTTAGCAAAGCCGAAGCTGAAGGCACCGTGAAGGTCGTTGGGGTAATGTCTCACTTTGCTTACGCTGATGAGCCGAGCAATTCAACAATTGCTGATCAGATTGCTGAGTTTAAAACGGCAGTTGACTTACTTGAGGCAGCGAACTTTGAACTTGAGGTAAAGCACTTAGCAAACTCCGCAGCCACACTTGCTTTGCCAGAGACTTACTTCAACTTGGTCCGCCCAGGCGTAGCAGCCTATGGAGTTTCGCCCGGTGAAGAAGTTGGCGTTGCAACTGAATTCGATCTCAAGCCCGTGATGACACTTTGCGCTCCGATTGCGTTGCTCAAGAGAGTTCCAGCAGGTTCCGGCGTCTCATATGCACACCAGTACCACACCACAGCTGACACAACTCTGGCTTTGATCCCGGCAGGCTATGCAGATGGCGTGCCAAGAAGCGCCTCGAACAATGGACCAGTTTTAGTTGGCGGCGAGATTCGCAAGGTTGCTGGTCGCGTCTGTATGGACCAGTTCGTATTGGACGTTGGAAATTTGGATGTTCAGCTCGGTGATGAAGTCGTACTATTCGGCGATCCAGAAAGAGGCGAGCCAAGTGTTGAAGATTGGGCCGCAGCTGCTGGCACAATTTCATACGAAATCATCACTCGCATTGGTCCACGCGTACATCGCGAATTCATCAACAACTCTTGGTAGTACCTGTGTCATTTTCCGTTTCGACATCTGAACAAATGCAGGCATTTGGAAAACAAATAGGCACGTTGTTAACTGCCAGTGATGTTGTTGTGTTGAGCGGTCCTTTGGGCGCAGGAAAAACTACTTTTGTTCAGGGTTTGGCGCAGGAACTTGATGTACAAGGTTCCATAACTAGCCCGACATTTGTGGTTTCTCGTGTCCATAAACCAAAGAGCTCAGGACTTGCCCTCGTGCACGTGGATGCCTACCGACTTACAAGCCAGAGTGACTTAGTCGATCTTGATCTAGATGCCACAAAAAATGCAGTCTTTGTAATTGAGTGGGGTAAAGATTTCGTTTCTGGATTTGCCGATAATTGGCTTGAGATTGATATCGATCGAGCGCAAGAACTTACCGATGACTCTGATCCGGCAAGTGGAATCCGAACCATTTCGGTCACTGCAGTTGGAGATCGCTGGAGCGGACTAGATCTAGCAAGGCCCAACCCATGAACGTGTTAGCAATTGATACCTCAGTTGGAGTCAGTGTCGCAATCTTGCGAAGCAGTGGTGAGTTAACACAGAGCAAAGCAGTTGACCATGGCATGCAAGGTGAACTGACAGCTGAATTGATTTCAAAAGTAGTTTCTGATTCAGGTTTAAAGATCGAAGAGATTACTGATGTAGTTGTTGGAGTTGGTCCAGGTCCATTTACTGGATTGCGTGTTGGCCTTGTCACTGCATCAGTCTTTGCACATGCCCGGAACATTCCAATTCATGGAATCTGTTCACTAGATGCAATTGCTTTTGATTACGCAAAACCTTGTGTAGTGGTAACCGATGCTCGTCGTAAAGAGTTGTACTGGGCACGTTACGAAGATAAGCGCATAGGTGAGCCACAAGTTTCAAAGCCAGAAGATTTGTTTGCGCAGTTTCCAAATACTGAATTTGTGGGTCCTGGCGCGCAAATTTACCCAGATGTCATTTCGGGGAAAGTCTTGGAATTAAAAGCTGGATCTTTAGCAAAACTATTTGCAGCGAAAACAGCCCAACT
>JBIIZV010000127.1:0-3429 GCA_044346095.1 Candidatus Nanopelagicales bacterium | reverse complement strand
GCCGAGCAAGAATTGTGGACACAGGCTACTTCAGAGTAGATTTTGTTCTACGGTTTTACCGCCGGGGAATTAGCTCAATTGGTAGAGCACTGCCTTTGCAAGGCAGGGGTTAGGGGTTCGAGTCCCCTATTCTCCACAATCAAGACACTTAGAGCGGAAGCGTAGATGCGCTTCCGCTTTAAACTTGCCAAAAATAGTTGGTAAATACTTTTTACACACAGGGGCAAACACCCAAAATCCCTGATAAATGGGGATATCCACAGGTAAAACTAGGCTGTCCACACAGGATATCCCCAGCTAAATACCCATTGTTTCGGCGGTTTTCCCCAATTTGTCCACTTAGTTATCCACAGGGGTCATTGTTTATGTCAGTCCTGACCCATACAGTCAATAACACCTAGTTGTAACTAGGACGAAAAGGTGGATTACATGAGCGTCGCGGAATTTCCCCGCAATTACGAAGAAGATGGCGCATTAGTTCCACCTCAGGACATCGTTGCTGAGCAATCAGTTCTTGGCGCGATGCTGCTGAGTAAAGATGCCATTGCAGACGTTATCGAAAGTCTGCGAGAAGTTGATTTTTACAAACCAGCTCACGCCACAATCTACGGCGCAATTCTTGATATCTACGGTCGCGGTGAACCAGCTGACGCAATCACAGTTGCGAACTATTTAAGTAAGTCAGGCGCACTCGGCAACGTTGGTGGCGCAGGCTACCTTCACACCTTGGTCGCAAGTGTGCCAACTGCAGCTAACGGTTCTTACTACGGACGCATCGTTACTGAGCGTGCAATTCTTCGTCGCCTTGTTGATGCTGGAACAAAAATTGCGCAAATGGGTTACGCGGGCGACGCCGAAGTTGATCAGCTAGTTGATCGCGCGCAAGCAGAAGTTTACGACGTCACCGGTCGCAGAACATCTGAAGACTATGCACCACTTTCCGAAATCATGCCGCAGACTTTGTCCGAAATCGAAGCTATCGAAGGACGCGGTGGACAGCTAGTTGGTGTGCCAACCGGATTCCAGCAACTCGACGACATCACACACGGACTTCATGCTGGTCAATTAATTATCGTTGCAGCTCGACCTGCAATTGGTAAATCAACTTTAGGTTTAGATCTTGCGCGATCCGCAAGTATCAAAAACAATTTGACGTCTGCAATTTTCTCACTTGAAATGAGCCGCAACGAAATCGTTATGCGATTGCTTTCGGCCGAAGCACAAGTTGGTTTGAATCACATGCGTGCCGGAACTTTAAGTGATGCTGACTGGGGCAGACTTGCAAACAAAATGGGACAAGTAAACGACGCACCACTTTTCATTGATGACTCACCAAACATGACAATGATGGAAATTCGTGCGAAGGCTCGTCGCCTAAAGCAACGTTTCGATTTGAAGCTTTTAATCATCGACTACTTGCAACTCATGTCGTCGGGACGAAAAGTTGAAAGCCGCCAAGTTGAAGTTTCAGAATTTTCACGCTCGTTAAAACTGCTTGCAAAAGAATTAGAAATCCCAGTCATCGCAATCAGTCAGTTGAACCGTGGTCCGGAACAACGTCAAGATAAGCGTCCAATGCTTTCTGACCTGCGTGAATCTGGTTCCCTGGAACAAGACGCTGACATGGTTGTGTTACTTCACCGTGAAGATGTTTATGAAAGAGAATCACCTCGCGCAGGTGAAGCTGACTTCATCTTGGCAAAGCATCGCAATGGTCCAACTGGAACAGTTACTGTTGCATTCCAAGGCCACTACAGTCGCTTTGTAGACATGGCTACTTCGTAAATTTTCTAGCTCAACAAGAAGGCGCATCATGTCCAGCAGGTCAACCCAAATAGATCGAGTTAACTTAGTTGCCTTGCTAGAGTGCGAGCGCAAAACTTATCGCGACAACCACACAAAATCTCTTGAGCTATACAAGGACGCAAAGAATTTATTTGGTGGCGTTCCAATGCCATGGATGAATAAGTGGGTCGGTGGCTTTCCGCTTTACATGCAGAGCGCTAAGGGAAACATCATCACGGATGTGGACGGTAACGAGTACATCGATTTCGCACTTGGTGACACCGCAGCAATGACTGGCCATTCACCAGATGCCAGCGTGAAAGCAATCATTAATCGAATGCAAGATCAGGGAGGCATCACAACCATGATGCCAACCGAAGACGCGCAGTGGGTTGGCGCAGAGTTAACCCGTCGCTTCAAAGTCCCGCTTTGGTCCTTCACGGTCTCCGCTACAGATGCAAACCGTTGGGCAATCAGACTGGCAAGACTTGCAACTGGAAAAAGTAAAATACTGGTTTTTTCATACTGCTATCACGGTTCGGTAGATGAGACTTTTGGCGTTTTGGACTCGAACGGAAATATTGTTTCAAGACCAGGAAACGTAGCGCCTCCAGTTCCAATTGATCAGACGACCCGAGTCGTTGAATTCAATGATCTGCCTGCACTAGAAGCTGCGCTTAAGCACGGTGATGTGGCAGCAATTTTGACTGAGCCGGCGCTAACAAACATCGGCATCGTGTTACCAGAACCAGGTTACTTAGAAGGTATGCGCGAACTTGCAACAAAATATGGCGCATTGTTAATGATCGATGAAACTCACACTGTTTCTGCCGGATATGGCGGCATGACCTTGCGCGACAATTTGGATCCAGACATTTTTGTAATTGGAAAAAGTATTGGCGCTGGTATTCCATCAGGTGCATATGGTTTTAAACAAGAAGTTGTTGATCAAATCAATTCGCACACCGAAGCTGACTTGTTAGATGTTGGTGGCGTAGGTGGCACACTGGCGGGCAATGCATTGTCGCTGGCAGCAATGCGAGCCACGCTTGGCGAGGTTTTAACAGAACAAGCTTTCGAGCACATGATCAACCTTGCAACTCGTTACACCGATCAAGTGAACTCAGCGTTAGACGAGTACGGGGTTCCATGGTCGATTTCGCAATTAGGCGCTCGAGCGGAGTATCGATTTACATATCCAGCACCAAAAACTGGAACGGAAGCAATGCTTGCAGGTGATGATGAATTAGATGAGTTCATGCACTTGTTCATGTGCAATCGTGGTGTGCTTATGACGCCGTTCCATAACATGGCGTTGATGTGCCCAACCACGACCCAAGATCAAGTTGATCGCCACGGTTCACTTTTTGCACAAGCACTATCAGAGCTAACCAAAGCCTGATTTCTCGTAACGCGATTTCCACCTAGAATTTCATCATGACGTTACGCAGAAGACTCCAACTGTTTATTGCATTTTTCGCAGTAACTTTGCTTGGCGTCGCCATCTGGGAACGCACCCTTTATTTAGAAGCTCGCGCCGAGATCAGTGAAACGCTTGCACTTGACATCAGACTTGATGAAGTTGCTGACCAGTTATCTTGGGTTTTGAGCTCATCAATTCTTGTCAGCCTTGTCTTGCTAGGC
>JBIIZV010000016.1:0-11502 GCA_044346095.1 Candidatus Nanopelagicales bacterium | reverse complement strand
CTTCAAGAGTTAGCGAATTTCTCAGCGGTATTCGAATTGATATTGCAACGCCCGAAGATGAAATAGGTGGAAGCATTGCATGAAACCGTAAACCTGCATCTGTTTTTACATCGACAAATGGGTACGCTTCATCAAGTCGGCGATGTCCTCGGGTTGCGATTCGTTTGGCAAACTCTTGCGCTGCGCTCTCGGAACTGAATCTGACTTCAGTTTTCTCTAAACCATTTCCTCTATCAATCCAAACATCATCAAATTTATTCACCAAGATGTCGGTGAGATTAGGTAAGAACAGAAGTTCTTCCAACGGGCCGAGCCCAAAGATAGATGACAAAACTTCATCAACTAACTCAACAAGCTCGGCTAGAGGTGTTGCTGGATAAAGAGACCTGACTATCTGTGAAATCGATTCAGCATTCGGTTCAACTTTGGCCTCTATGCAAGCGGCTTGGATCTGTTCCAGAACATTAAGCAACTGACTTAAGTTCCTTCAAGAATGAAACTCGCTGGGCCAAGGCATTTAGATTTCTAGTGAACCCGCCTAAGTTGATCCCCGAAACCCCAAATCCTTGTTCTATTTGTTCAATGATCCGCACATCGGTATTCACATTTGCAGCAAGTGGTGTATTCAATAACTCTGCAATTCGCATTGGATCAAGATTCGAACCTGGAACATTCCTTACTACTAATTCGATGTTTCTTGCATAGCCCGCAAGACCCGCAATGCTTCGCTTCGCGCTGGCGCATCCTCTAACGGTTGCTGTGGTTGCTACTAGAACTAAATCGCATTCAGAAATCGCCTCTAGAGAGAAATGTTTATCGCTGGCTTTTGGAAAATCTATGATTACTAATTCGCAGGCTTCTTTAAGTTTGTCCAAAATCAGATGTTTTGGAATCAAAGTTTCAGCTGAAGTTAACTCACCGTGTGTTAGCAGACCCACATTGTCACGACTTGGCAAACTTCGATAAATGTCCACGCCACTGATTGATCCGGATAGCTCTGAGAAATCATGCCAACGCATTCCTGTTTGATTCTCAAGTCCAAACGTTATATCCAAACTTGCCGAACTTTGATCGAGGTCAACAAGAGCAACGTTTTGAAAAACTTGGCGGCCATGAAATGCCAAGCCGCATGCCAGAAGTGAAGCTCCGGCACCACCCGATGCTGGCACTATGGCTACCGATAGACCCTTGGACTTGATTGGCTGAGTCAGATTTTCAATCAGCCAGTCCCGAGAGTCTGGAATCGTCGTGACTTGCTTGGCTGATAATCGCAGTGCGCTACTCCAAGTTTGGGTATTAGTGGCACCGACAACAACAAGGATCACGTCACTGTGCTCGATCTCAATCTCAGAAAGTTCTTGGCTTACAAACACTCGATACGCCGAATCGATTTCTGACTTCGTTGGTTCACTAGCAATGACTAGGTGGGTTTGAGTGACCGCAGCTATGGTCTTAAATTCGCTAACTACTCGGTCATCACGCGTGATCAATAGGGCATGCATTCAAGCTCCAGATTCCAAATAGCGCAAGGTTGCGCAATTCTTGAAATCATCAAACTTTTCAGATGTGTGCGAAATAGTGGGCATCCGGTTGTGGTGATCCGGTGGGTGTGGAAAAGGTGAGAGCCCTCTCGGGGGGAGAGGGCTCTCTAATCGATACGGGGGGTGTATCGATGTGACTACTTGAAAGCAATCGTTACTAGCGTGACGAATTTCTTTGAAAAATTCAAGTTACTTTTTGGTGTCAGCCATTTCAGCCAGTTCTTTGGCCATTTCTATCCCACGTCGAATCGCTTCACCTTGCCAAGCGACCCAGGCTGCTACCCCTTCGCGGGTTCCAGAAATGTATCCCATCAAGGCCTTCACATACGCTGGCCGACCAAGCAGGAATGCGCCGTATTCACTCATGACCAAACCATCATTATCAACGTCTCGTGCAGCAAGTATCAAACGCGTGCTCGCTCGCGCAACTAGATATGAGCCTTGGCTAAAGGGTCGCAGGGTAGCAAGTTCAGCGTGCGCAATTGCTGCTACCAAAATTGATGACACTTTCGATTCAATTACTAAATCAACTAGTTGACTCATTCGTTCTTGCAACACTTCATGCGGTGGCAAGCTGCCTAATCGAAGTGGGTCATTCACATCATTAGTCGTTCGAGGCCTACCTCGATCTTCTTCTGTGGAAACAAAAGTGTGCAATCTTGCTAAAACTTTTAGTGGCTCAGTTCTAAACGCCAAACGTTGTAGATCTGCTTCGGCAGTAACCAACAAACCTTGGTCCGATAGTGAACCCATAGGTGACACTTCAGGTTCCATAGTTGGATCTTTAGGCATTTGTGCACCATCGAGAGCTGCAGTTGCAAAGCCGGAAATTCTTCGCGTGTAAGGAATGAGTGCATCTTTGTGGCGGCGTACCGTTCGATTCCACATCAATTCGTCAATTGCTTTTAGCGTCATCTCACATTCGCTGGAGACGCCAGGAATTGTAAGGAGATTACTTAAAGGATCGACTTTGGATTGCGAAGACACTTTTATTACTTGGAGCCTGGACGAATGCTCGAAATTGTTTGAACGGTATTTGTTACTGACTTAGCAGTCTTTGAACCAATGGTGATTTTTGTAAGTTGACGCTTAGATAAGACTGCAAACAGAACAGAGCCGATAGACAAGCCCCCTACAACAAAAAGGGCACTGACCCACATTTTATATCCGAGTGCGTTCAAGTAAAAAGCGAAAGCTAGAAATACGAAGGCTATTGCCAGGTTTGCCATTGCTATTGAGGTGATGAAAAGAGCGGTGTACTTAGATATGCGGCCTACAGCCTCTTTTGCCTCAGCTTGTGCCAATTCAATGTGGCTAGCAACAAGCGAAGTTACGTCTTCTTTGATTTCATTAACCATCGAGACAAAGTTCGCATCTTTTTCGGTGCTCATAATTCCTCCGTAACCAACTCTACTTGGGAAACAAGCAGTGGTCGAAACTTATTTCTGATGCAACAAATGCACGCTTTTTCTAATCTGCAACGCAATCACTGCCAGAACTGCAGCAATTACGCTGGCCATCAAGACTGATAAGCGTGCCAGTGAATCAAGTTCAGCGTCTCCAACAAATGCCAACTTGGTAATGAGCAATGACACGGTAAACCCAACACCCGCAAGCAATCCGATTGCCAGTACGTCTCCCCAATACAGTGATTTGCTTAACTCAGCCTTTGTGAATCGTGCGGCGAGCCAAGCAAATCCCAAAATTCCTATTGGTTTTCCAACAACTAGACCCAGCATTACGCCAACCGATACTGGAGAGGAAAACGCTTGTGAGACCGAGATGCCAACGATTGAAACTCCAGCTGCGAAGAATGCGAATACTGGAACACAAAGTCCTGCAGACCATGGATGGAACTTATCCAACGCGCTTTCCAATGGTGATTCAGCTTCTCCATCTTTGGTCTTGATGCGCATAGCTAACCCAAGTGCAACACCTGCAATCGTTGCGTGCACACCACTCTCGTGTAGAAAAACCCATGTGGCAAGTCCTAGAGGCAAGTACAAAAGTGGACTTCTAATTCCTTTGCGTTGCGCAGATGCAAACACAACGATGCAGGCAGCAGAGGCTAACAAGTAGGTAAGAGCGATTGAGGATGAGTAAAAAATTGCAATCACCATAATTGCGCCAAGGTCATCCACTACTGCAAGTGAAAGCAAGAACGCACGCAACTCAATCGGTAAGCGACGGCCTGCAATTCCTAGAACTGCCAATGCGAATGCAATGTCGGTTGCCATAGGAATACCCCAGCCCTTGGCGCTTGGCGTTCCTGCATTAATTGCAAAAAAGATTGCAGCGGGCACGATCATGCCACCGAGAGCTGCTGCGATTGGAACTGCCGCGTTAGCGCGATTACTTAACGAACCAGAAACTAATTCGTATTTAAGTTCCATACCTGCGACAAAAAAGAAAATTGCAAGAAGGCCGTCTGCTGCCCAGGTAGAAACAGTGAGATCTAAGTGAATAGCTTCGGGACCAATGACGGTATTTGAAAGCGAAAAGTACCATTCCGACCAAGGAGAGTTGGCGATGATCATCGCAGCGGTTGCTGCTACTAAAAGCAATGCGCCACTGTAGGTTTCGTTCTGCAGCAACCTGCGAATTCGAGATCGTGAATTTGGTGTCAGCTCATCAAAGGGTTGAATCGCTTGTTCCATGGTTACATTCTACGTTGTGTTTAGCGATATGAATTAGTCATCATCAGATGATGAGTTACTCAATCCATCACTAATCAAGTTCATAATTGTTGGATCAGCGAGCGTTGTTACATCACCCAAAGTTCGATTTTCAGCAACATCTCGAAGTAGGCGTCGCATGATTTTGCCGGACCGAGTTTTTGGTAATTCGGCAACGATCAATATCTGACGAGGCCGCGCAATCGCACCAATTTCTTTGGCCACATGAGCACGTAGTTCTTGTGCAACGCCAGGGCCATCTTCAGAACCTGCGCGCAAGATGACAAACGCAACAATGCCTTGCCCAGTTGTTTCATCGTTAGCTCCGACGACCGCGGCTTCGGCAACAGTTGGATGAGAGACCAATGCTGATTCAACTTCAGTTGTTGAAATGCGATGTCCAGATACGTTCATGACATCGTCAACGCGACCAAGTAACCAAATCGCTCCGTCGTTATCCCACTTCGCGCCATCGCCTGCGAAGTATTGCGACTTAAAGCGTGACCAATAAGTTTCTTTGTAGCGTTCCATGTCGCCCCAAATACCACGCAGCATTGCGGGCCAAGGTTGCGTTAAAACTAGATACCCACCGCTGCCATGACCAACAGCTACACCAGCATCGTCAAGAATCTCAGCCGAGATTCCAGGAATTGGTCCCATCGCAGAACCTGGTTTAGTTCCGGTCACACCTGGCAATGGACTGATCATGATTCCACCAGTCTCGGTCTGCCACCATGTGTCAACGATTGGGCAGTTGTTCGCACCGATTACTTCGCGGTACCACATCCAGGCTTCTGGATTAATTGGTTCGCCAACGCTACCTAACAATCGAAGGCTAGATAGATCATGTGCTTGTGGGAATTCATCTCCCCACTTCATGAATGTGCGAATTGCAGTCGGAGCTGTGTAAAGAATTGTTACGCCATACTTAGCAACGATCTCCCACCAGCGACCTTTATGTGGAGTGTCTGGTGTGCCTTCGTAGATTACTTGCGTCGCACCATTTGCAAGCGGTCCATAGGTTACATATGAGTGACCAGTAATCCAGCCAACGTCTGCTGTGCACCAATAAACATCAGTTTCGGGTTTCAAGTCGAAGACCACTCGGTGGGTATAAGAAGCTTGCGTTAAGTAACCACCGGTGGTGTGCAAGATTCCCTTAGGTTTTCCAGTTGTTCCAGAGGTGTAAAGAATGAACAGCGGGTGTTCGGAATCAAAGGCTTGCGGTGTGTGACTGGTGGACTGGCGAGCCACAATGTCATCCCACCAAACATCGCGGTCATCATTCCAATTAACTTCTTGCTCAGTTCGCTTTACAACCAAGACGTTTTTAACGCTTGGCATGTTTTCAATTGCCTCGTCAACAGCGACCTTAAGACCAAACGCACTTCCTTTTCGGAAACCTCCGTCAGCAGTAATTACCAAGCTTGCGGACGCGTCTTCAATGCGACTGCGTAGTGACTCTGCAGAAAACCCTCCGAATACAACCGAGTGTGGGGCTCCAATTCGAGCGCACGCCAGCATGGAGATAACTGCTTCTGGAATCATCGGCATATAGATAGCGACACGATCCCCCGCTTTAATTCCCAATTCCGTTAATGCATTTGCAGTTTGGCTCACTAAGTCGAGCAAATCTTGGTACGTAATGGTTTGGGTATCGCCGCGTTCGCCTTCAAAATGAATTGCTACGCGAGATCCATTTCCGGCTGCAACATGTCGATCTACGCAGTTAACCGAAACGTTTAGCTTTCCGCCAACAAACCACTTCGACACTGGAGCTTCAGACCAATCAAGGACCTGACTCCACTTGGTATCCCACTTCAGATTCTCAGCTTGGGTATTCCAGAAGCCTTCACGATCGGACTTAGCGCTTTCATATAGATCGGCTTTGCCGTTTGCCTGAGCGGCAAATTTTTCAGGTGGTAGAAATACCCGATCTTCGTGAGACAAATTCTCTAACGCTTCACCGCTCATTTTCCACGCTTTCATTTTCATAACCACAAATTTTAGGTTTGATCTGTTGCTAACAACGATAGTTCTCTTAGTTAAGCCTCTGGTCAAGTGAAATTTAGATTTTCTTTCTCCCTTAGGTTCTAACTCGTAGTACTCAATGCCTTAATTTCAGCCACAATTTTTGATATCAAATTAGATGGAAGCATTGCCCCGGGTAACCCCGCAACAACTCCAAGCAATTCTGGAAAGCCTGCCAATGCGCCAGTTCGAGTTACATTCCGCAGTGGGTTATGTCTCTCTGGAGCTTCATCACGATCTGCAATAAGTCCCTGCCAAGTGGTTTCCCAACTAGCCAATATTTCGGGTTCTTGCGGGACTGAAAAGAAGTGTCCAACTGGAGCGTCGTGGCGCAAAGTTAATAGTGACGATTCCTTAAGTCGTCGCACTAACACCATGGCCCAAGCTAGATCTTTGTTCCCTTTACGAATCGCGCACGGAGTTCGACAAGTTCGCTGGCCACTCACCTCAGATGATGGGTTTGGCACACTCGCACAGATGCTTAGTGATGCCGCAACCCGAGAGTGACTATCTCGAAGGTAAATACTCCAGTTTTTTTGGGAATCATTCGCTGTGATCACATTTGCAAAAGCTTTTCGTTGCTGTCGATTTAGCGGACAGGCTTCGCTTTGCCACATGGCATTTGGTTGTGAAAGATACTCGGCAAGTTGTTTTGGATTCCCCGCATGGCCTAACTCTTTTTCCCAACCCAGCAGTGGCAAATACTCAGTCATCAAGTGAATGATAGAAAGTCCCATGCTGATGTCGCCCTTAAGAATGCGAGTCTCAAAAACTTCAAGCAATAGTTCAAAAGTTGGTAACAACGAATCAAGTGCGCCAACAGCCTTGTTTTGAATCTTTAGTGGCCAAATTCGAAGCGCTAAGTCATCCCTTATGTGTTTTGGGATTTGTTCGTCTTGATACCACGATTCAAAGTCATGCGTGTCTACATTCAATACAGCTTCGCCGAGTCTTGCGAGGTTACGAATCTTTGCGTGAACTAGAGGTCTACTTGTGGTTGCCGCTGTTGCTGGTGCACCATAATCAACTGCATCCAACAAACGCATGATCAACCAAAACTCATTTAAGGTCGCAAGTTGGCTAACGAGATTTGAAACATTATCTTTTTCGACGTCAGCCAAAAGGTTAAACATTACGTCAGCGCGTTTACGAAGTCCTGGCTCAGTCCAAAGACGTGTTACGGCAGAAGGAAGATTAGATTCAGACACCAGAGCACTCTCCCGTTGCTACGGCTTGCGTAGCAGTACTTGCTGTTTCAACTCCAACCATAAACTCTTTGGCCGTTAGCGCGTAGCCGGTTTCACTATCTGTTGCCGAGGATGCGAAAACAAGTCCAGCAACTGTGCCATCAAGGGCAAACATTGGTGCGCCAGAATCACCTTGTTTGATGTCTGCTGAAATTGCATAGATCTCTCGGGTCACTTCTTCTTTGCCATAAATGTCGGTGCCCGTGGATTCAGAAACGCTTCGCACTCTGGCTGGAATCAAAGTAAGTGGCCCACCACCTGGGAAGCCTGCAACAACGGCGCTATCACTTCGCTTTAATGGTTCACTGATTCGCAATGCCACTGAAGGAAAGTCCTTAGTTCTGATGATGGCAACATCCCGGGCCGGGTCGAAATAGACCACGGTTCCTTCAAAAGCTTTGCCCTTACCTTTGACGCGCAGAGTTGGATTATTCACTCCAGCTACGACGTGGGCGTTAGTAATGATTAGGTCTTGACCGATTACAAAACCTGAACCAGTTAATCGGGTTCCGCACTCTTCTGCGATTCCTTCAACTTTGACCACAGAATCTAAAGCTGCGATAACAGCCGGAGCGTCAACTGATGATGTGTCGGGTGGTTCAACCGCAGGTGCAAGCAATACGTTCGCAAAGCCTTCAGGCAAACCTGAGTTAGAAACATAAATTCGAACTGACTCAACGCCATCGCGAATTTCTGTTGGCATGTATTGCTCGAGTGTGTTTAAAACTTTTGATTGCGAGACCGTATTTGTGACTGAAGAAACTGGAGCTGCTAATAACGTTGTGGCCAACAACCAAAACACTATGGACCAAGCCACTAGTGACAGCCCGGCGCCAGCAAGATTATCTATCAGACGAATTGGTGACCAACTAAAAATATTTCGTAGTCGTCTACCTATAAAGCCACCAACTGCACTACCCACACCAATTCCAATTAGCAAAGTTGCGGCGCTTAGTGCGGTGCGAGTTAATGACGTAGATGTTGATGCGCCAGTAACTATATCGATTAAAGCTCGACCAAGCCAGGCACCAAAGATTAAACCGAGTAGTGAGAAAACGCTTACGAATAAACCGCGACGCCAGCCTGAGACCAAAATGAAAATTGCAAACCCGATCAAAATTAGATCGAGATAAAACGGGTTCAACTTGTTACTTCAGTGTTTGGTGCCGGAGCCGGCAATTCAACAATGTGTGTCTCGTCCCATGGGATAGACCAACCTGCAATATCCATGAGGCGACTAATTAGTCCGCCGGTAAATCCCCAGATCAACATTGATTCAACATTAAACCCTGGGCCAAATGATCCATTTATATGTCGAACTCGAGTGCGATTATCTGGGTTGATCAAATCAGCTAACGGTATTTGATGCACGGCTTGAACTTCATTGGCATCGATGGTTGTGATTTCGTGCGGACTATGCCACCAACCAAGTACTGGCGTGACTTTGAAGTTTGATGGTGGAATCCAAAGTTGCGGCAGCTCGCCGAGGATTTCAATCGAGTCTGGGTTGAGTCCAATCTCTTCTTTGGCCTCACGTAAGGCGGTTTGTGAAAGTGAGCTATCCCCCTCTTCGACTCGTCCACCAGGAAATGCTGGTTGACCTGGATGTGCTTTGAGATGCGATGCGCGCTCAATAATTACAACTTCACCGAAATCTTTTCGCGGTCCAAAGAGAACAAGTACCGCAGCTTCTCGAGTGGATTCCTCTGGGACGGCGTGCCTAGAAAGATCACTTGGTTGCAAAGTTGGCAATCGGGTGATCAGTTGGTTCATCCACTCTGGCGCGCTCATCTCACTCACCAGTCTTCACTAGTTTTGCTGCTTCAGTTGGATCGGTTGGACCCTCACCAAAAGATGGGCACATACTGGCCAGTTTGCATGCGCCGCACGCTGGTTTCCGGGAATGGCAGACTCGGCGACCCAAGAAAATCAATCGATGATTCATCATCGTCCAATATTCCGAAGGCATAATCGCCATGATGTCGAACTCGACCTTTACCGGATCGGTGTTTTTGGTCCAGCCAAGTCGTCTAGCTATTCGGCCAACATGGGTGTCAACCGTTACGCCTGGAACACCAAAGGCATTTCCCAGAACTACATTTGCGGTCTTGCGTCCAGCCCCAGGCAGTGTTACCAGCTCTTCTAACGTGTTCGGTACTTCGCCGTTGAAGCGCTCAATGATGGCAGCTGATAGACCTTTAATTGACATCGCTTTGTTGTGATAAAAACCAGTCGATCGAATAATCGCTTCGATGTCTTCGATGGGTGCAGCTGCAAGATCTGTGACTGTTGGGTACTTCTCAAATAGAACTGGTGTGACCATGTTCACGCGCTTGTCTGTGCATTGCGCGGATAAGACCGTTGCGACTAAAAGCTGTAGTGGATTTGCATAATCCAATTCGCATTTTGCCTCTGGAAACATTTCAGAGAGTTTTGTGTCGATTGCAATCGCGCGAGCCTTTAAGGCAGTTTTAGATTCGCGCGGGGACATTACTTAAGACTAGATGATTTATTAGCGAGCGCGTTTTGATAATCGCTCAACATCAAGAATCTCAACTGATCGAGTTTCTAGCTTGACCCAACCGCGGCTAGCGAAGTCGGCGAGTGCCTTGTTAACTGTTTCGCGCGAAGCGCCAACAAGTTGTGCAAGTTCTTCTTGAGTTAAGTCGTGGTGAACGTAAAGTCCCTCATTTGTTTTTGTGCCAAACTTTTCGCCAAGTTCTAGAAGTGCCTTAGCAACGCGACCTGGAACATCAGCAAAAACTAAATCTGACATAGTTTCGTTTGTGCGACGTAAGCGATGCGCCAACGCCTGTAAAAGCGACTTAGAAACTTCAGGCCGACCAGCAAGCCACGGGTTTAGATCTGTGTTACCAAGTCCAAGTACTGCTGAATCCGTTATCGCTGTTGCAGTAGCTGTTCTTGGTCCTGGATCAAAAAGTGAAAGTTCACCGAACATGTCGCCAGGTCCTAAGACCATAAGAAGTGATTCGCGGCCATCGCCAGAAGCGTGGCTCAGCTTTATCTTTCCTTCAGTAACTACGTAAAGACGATCGCCAGCGTCACCTTCTTTGAAAAGGTCTTGGCCTTTTTTAACGGTCTGAGGAACCATCGATTGTTTAAGCGCAATAGCCGCTTCTTCATCTAGCGCAGAAAAGAGCGGAGTATTGTGCAAATTGCTATCAATCATTTCCGCTTCCTTTCTACTTGCTCGACTTTAACTTTTAATCGCGAACTTCAACAATCACTTCAACTTCAACTGGTGTGTTAGCAGGCAAAGCCGCTACACCAACTGCGGATCGAGCGTGCTTGCCCGCATCACCGAAAGCTTGAATGAACAAATCACTTGCGCCGTTGATAACAACTGGTTGCTTTGTGAACTCTGGTGTGCTGGCTACGAAGCCAACAACTTTAACTACGCGAACAACTTTGTCTAGGTCTCCAATTAGTGACTTGATTGCAGCAATCGCATTTACTGCGCACTGTGCGGCGCACTTAGCTGCAGTTTCTTCGTCAACATCTTTACCTAACAAGCCAGTTGCCATCAATACACCGTCAACGAAAGGTAGTTGACCTGAGGTGTAAACCAAGTTTCCAGTTCGTGATGCTGGTACATAAGACGCTACCGGTGGAACAACTTCTGGAACTGTGATTCCTAGTGCTGATAAACGATCTTCTACTGCGCTCATGTTTTTCCTGTTTTCTGTTTATCGCTAAAAGCGACTAACTGTCTTTTGGTCGCTTGAAGTAAGCAACAAGATTTTCTGAATTCATACCTGGAATGATTGCAACCAGTTCCCAGCCATCAAGTCCGAAGTTATCCAGGATTGCCTTGGTGTTGTGAACCAATAATGGTGCTGTCAGATATTCCCACTTAGTCATGTCACGAGCATACGACAGTTGGTGGTTTAGTAAAAATGTCGGAAATTAGGCTCCGCGTACAAACGCCACAGGATCAAGACGGTCGTAGTCTTTGCGGGCATTCATCAATAGCTCTCGCCATGAAGA
>JBIIZV010000126.1:0-3454 GCA_044346095.1 Candidatus Nanopelagicales bacterium | reverse complement strand
TCGACGTTGTACTTATCCAATACGCCATTCTTGAACAGTGCGATTGCAGTATTAAGCGCAGTCTGGCCACCAAGTGTTGGCAAAAGTGCATCTGGTCGTTCACGTTCAATGATTGTGGCAACTACTTCTGGAGTAATGGGTTCGATGTAAGTTGCATCAGCAAATTCTGGATCAGTCATGATTGTTGCTGGGTTGCTATTAACCAGGATTACTCGAAGGCCTTCAGCTTTAAGTACTCGACAAGCTTGGGTTCCCGAGTAATCGAATTCACAGGCTTGACCAATCACAATTGGTCCAGATCCAATAACCATTACCGACTTGATGTCACTGCGACGAGGCATTAGCGCTTACCCTCCATCAGTTCAACAAATCGATCAAACAAGTACGCCGAATCATGCGGGCCAGCTGCAGCTTCCGGGTGATACTGAACACTGAAAGCTGGCACATCAATACATTCCAAACCTTCAACAACGTTGTCGTTAAGACAGACATGGCTTACCCGAACTGTTCCGTAAGGAGTTTGGGAGTCACGATCAATTGGTGCGTCAACTGCAAAGCCATGATTGTGAGCAGTGACTTCAACTTTGTTTGTCGTGCGATCCATAACCGGTTGATTAATTCCTCGGTGACCGTAACGAAGTTTGTACGTTCCAAAGCCAAGTGCCCGACCCAGGATCTGATTTCCAAAGCAGATTCCAAAGAATGGACGCTTGGCATCAAGTGTGGCTTGCACTAACGAAATTGCATGCAGCGCAGTTGCTGGATCCCCTGGGCCATTGGAAACGAAGATGCCATCTGGGCCAGCAGCAAGTAACTCTTCAGCAGAAATGTTTGCTGGTACCACGTGGACTTCAATCCCCCGCTGAGCCATCAAATGCGGTGTCATGGACTTAATGCCTAAATCAAGGGCAGCTACTTGAAACTTCTTGGTTCCAACGGCAGGTACAACATAAGTTTCCTTAGTTGAAACCGTTTCAGAAAAACTGGCTCCAGACATTTCAGGAACTTCGCGCACTTTGTTAAGTAATGATTCGATGTCTTGCTCGGCAGCCTTGCCGGAAAAGATTCCAACGCGCATTGCGCCGTTTTCTCGAAGGTGTCTGGTCAATGCGCGAGTATCGACATCGCTGATACCTACAACATTTTGTTTCTTTAACTCATCATCAAGACTTATTGTTGATCGCCAATTGGAAGGTCTGCGGGCTGGATCTCGAACTACGTAACCAGAAACCCAAATCTGTTGGGATTCATCGTCTTCATCATTCCAACCTGTGTTACCAATGTGTGGCGCAGTCTGAACTACTACTTGGCCACAGTACGAAGGGTCAGTAATCGTCTCTTGGTAGCCCGTCATTCCAGTTGAGAAGACTGCTTCACCAAAAGCACTTCCATCGGCACCATATGAACGACCTGTGAATACTTGACCATCTTCAAGTACTAGGACGGCTCGGGTCATGCGTTGAGTTCTCCATTCAGCACAGTTGGTTTACCGCGATAGAACGTTGCAACAACTTTGCCGGGAAGGGTGCGTCCTGCGTACGGGGTATTTCGGCTTGCACTTACAGTCTTTCGTGCGTCGACTTCTTGACTTGCACGGGGATCAAAAATTACCAAGTTTGCTGGCGAACCAACCTCAATTGGTTGACCTTGAGTACTAACTCGACCAATTTGGGCTGGAGCTACTGACATTCGATCTGCAACCGCGGCCCAATTCATTAGACCGGTCTGGACCATAGTTTCGTAAACCACACTCAAAGCGCTCTCTAGCCCAGTCATGCCAAAGGCTGCTGCCGTCCATTCGCAATCTTTGTCTTCGGAAGGATGTGGCGCATGATCAGTGGCCACGATGTTGATGGTTCCATCAGCAAGTCCAGCTCGCACTGCTTCTACATCTTGCTTAGTGCGCAACGGTGGGTTGACTTTGTAAATCGGGTCGTAGGACTCGACAACATCATCAGTGAAGTACAAGTGATGCGGAGTAACTTCGGCAGTCACACTGATTCCACGAGACTTGGCCCAGCGAATGATTTCGACGCTGCCTGCAGTTGAAAGGTGGCATACATGCAAGCGAGAACCAACGTGATGGGCAAGAAGTACATCGCGCGCGATGATTGCTTCTTCAGCCACCGCTGGCCAACCGGCAAGTCCCAATTTGCCTGAGATAACGCCTTCATTCATTTGCGCGCCTTCAGTCAATCTTGGTTCTTGAGCGTGCTGAGCAACTACGCCATCAAATGCCTTCACGTATTCCAAAGCGCGACGCATCAGGGCTGCATCATGCACGCACTTGCCATCATCGCTAAAGACTCGAACTGCAGCTGCGCTATCGGCCATCGCGCCTAGTTCAGCAAGCGCCGTTCCTTCAAGACCCATAGTGACTGCGCCAACTGGTCGAACATCTACTAAGCCAGCTTCTTGTCCAAGTCGCCAAACTTGTTCAACTACGCCTGCAGTGTCAGCTACTGGATTGGTATTTGCCATCGCATGTACTGCAGTGAATCCACCCATAGCTGCGGCGCGACTTCCAGATAAAACGGTTTCGGCGTCTTCTCTGCCTGGTTCGCGTAAATGAGTGTGCAGGTCAACTAATCCTGGCAAGGCAATGCAGCCTGAGCCATCAACAGTTTGATCTGCTGCTAGTCCGGAACCTATCTCGGCAATTACGCCATCTTTGACAACAATGTCAGTTGGCTTGCCATCCAGGATTGCGACATCTTTGATTACATAGCTAGTCATTACATTGACTCCGATCCACCGAGAATTAAGTACAGGACAGCCATGCGCACACTTACGCCATTGGCAACTTGCTCGACGATCACTGAGCGCTGGGAATCTGCCACGTCCGCTGAGATTTCCATACCTCGGTTCATTGGACCAGGGTGCATAACTACTGCTGATTCAGAGAGACGATTCATTCGCGTTACGTTCAAGCCATAACGGTGACTGTATTCGTGAGCATTTGGGAAGTAAGCGGCATTCATACGTTCGCGTTGTACGCGCAACATCATGACTGCATCAGAGCCTTCTAAGGATGCGTCAAGATCGTATGAGACTTCGCAATCCCAATCTTCAACGCCATAAGGAAGCAAAGTTGGCGGTGCAACTAGTCGAACTTTGGCGCCAAGCGTATTCAGTAACAGCACGTTTGAACGAGCAACTCGGCTATGCAAGACATCTCCGACGATTGTTACGTTCACACCCTTTAAGTCACCTTCACCATTGCGAAGGTGATTGCGAAGTGTGAATGCATCCAACAGCGCTTGAGTTGGATGTTCGTGCGTGCCATCTCCGGCATTAACAACTCCCCCAGAGATCCAGCCTGCATTTGCGAGACGATGCGGCGCCCCACTGCTGTTGTGTCGAATCACAACTGCATCTGCGCCCATGGCTTCCAGAGTCAGCGCAGTATCTTTTAGGCTTTCACCTTTAGAAACGCTCGAACCCTTGGCAGAGA
>JBIIZV010000015.1:0-11516 GCA_044346095.1 Candidatus Nanopelagicales bacterium | reverse complement strand
AGCGCGAATTAGTTCGCATTGGAATCGATCGCCCATCCGGATCTTTCGTTGGCGACGTTGCCGAATTTGGTGATTCAAAGTCCACTCGTGCAGTTAGCTTCAAGGATGTTCCTGCAGTTATTGGAACTCCTGGTGTGTATGTCCTTGATGTGCGTCGTGCTAGCGAGCGCGAGGCTTCCCACATTGAACCGTCACTTCACATCCCACTTCACGAACTTGAAGGTCGGGTTAATGAGTTGCCTACCGATGGCGAAATTTGGGTTCACTGTGCTGGCGCTTACCGCGCAGCTGCAGCGCTTGGAATTATCGAGGATTCAAAGCGCACAGCAGTTTTGATCAACGAGCCTTACGATGCTTGCCTAAGCGTTGACGGCCTAAACATTGTCACTGGTCACATGGATGCTAGTCCAGTTTCACCATCTGACGTTGCCGCTAAAGCGTAGAGGAATTTACGATGCAGGACATAACTCCGCAAGAAGCATTTGCCCAAATAGCTAGCGGTAGCGCAATCGGCATTGATGTGAGAGAGCCTTTGGAATGGGAAGCTGGGCATGCCGAAAATGTGATTTGGAATCCGATGAGCACTTTTGATGTAAATGCTTTGCCAACGGATAAGCCTTTGATTTTCATTTGTCGATCGGGGAATCGATCGGGTCAAGTAGCAACTTCCGTTGCCGCTCAGATGGAAAATGTCTTCAACATGGTGGGTGGAATGAAAGCTTGGCATGAAGCTGGATTAACAATGGTAAGTGCAACCGGGAACCCAGAAGTCGCTTAACTAATGATGCTGATTGAAGGAATAATCCTTGGCATTTTGATCGGACTAGTTCTCGGAACCATTGGCGCTGGCGGAGCAATTCTTGCGGTTCCTGGGTTGATTGCAGTTATGGGTCTTTCTACCGTGGCTGCCACAACTTCATCCCTAGTAATTGTTGGTTCAGCTGCTGTTGCTGGATTTATTCCACGCCTTAAAGCTAAAACGGTCGATGTTCGTTTGGGTCTAACCTTTTCTGCGCTTGGAATTCTAGGAACATTTGCTGGTACTCAACTAGTAAAAGTTGTGCCTGAGTCCGTGCAAATCATTTTGTTTGCAACTTTAATGTTTGGTGCCGCAATAGCAATGTGGCGCGGGCCTGTGAGCGAATCAAATTCAGAAATCAAGTCGCAATGGCCTTTGGTGTTTGTAGTTGCTACCGCTATTGGCGTGCTCACTGGATTGCTCGGAGTCGGTGGCGGCTTTTTGATAGTGCCAGCCCTGGTACTAATTCTTAAAGTTCCAACTAAGACTGCGGCGGGCACTTCGCTTGTAGCAATTGCGAGCACATCTGCAGTCGCGTTCTTGATGCGCTTTGAGTACTGGGGTGAGATTCCAGTTGGTCCAATCGCTGCATTTACACTTGCCGCAATTGTTTCTTCATTCTTAGCTGCGCCATTTGCCGGAAAACTAAACGCCCGAACGCTGCAAAAAGGATTTGCAATATTCGTATCTATTGCGGCGTTGTTTATTCTCGTTGTACGTGGCTTTTAACTCAGCTACAAACGGTGACCTGATCACCGTTATTGAAAGACTCAATTTCGTCCATAGCGTCCTCTAGCGACGCAACGGCAGCCACAGTTAGTCCATCAGGAATGTGGCCAATAACTTCATCACAATTGCCCTCAGGCGCTAGAAATAGCACTGCCCCAGCATCTCGAGCTCCAATTAACTTCTGTTGAATCCCACCAATTTCCCCGACGTTTCCATCTGGATCGATCGTTCCGGTGCCAGCAATAATCTTTCCTTGCGTTAATGCGCCAGGCGTTAACTTATCGATGATTCCAACTGCGAACATCATGCCCGCGCTTGGACCACCCACGCCAGTGACTCCAAAATCAATATCAAATTCTGCTGAGTAATTGATGTCTATCCCAATGCCAATGTATGGAATTGTGGCTTCGTCTTGTTCCGTCGCAGGATCATCAGGACGCGTGCTTGAGGTAACTACAACTTCGAGCTTGCTGCCACTGCGGACAATTGAGAAGTTCAAGTCAGTCCCAATTGGTTTGGATCTAACTGCATCAACTACTTGCTCAGGCGTTGTCATATCAACGCCATCAACGGCAAGAATTTCATCACCAGCACGAAGTTTGTCTTGAGCAGGAGTGTCCAGGCCGACGCTGGTAACAATCACCTGTTCATTGACGGGCTGTTCCAAATAGTCCATTGCAGCTGCAATTGCGTAGCTCTGTGAGGTACTGAATGCTTCAACATTTCTTGCGATGTTTTCTTCTTCGGTTTCGCCCTCTGGATAGACCGACTCTCGAGGCACTACGCGACGATCCGGACTAATCCAACCCCAGATAGCTTGAAACATTTCAAGGCCTTCTTGCGGTCCCCCAAATTCACTGACCGTCGTAAAGTCCAGTTCGCCCTCAGTTGGGTAAGTCTGGGTACCTGAAATTGAAATCAATTCGATGTCATTGATCTCGCCAACTGTGTTAAACACGGGACCAGGCGAAGTCATGACATATGGCACTGGAATGAACATTGCTGCGCCCAGCAAAATCAAGAGGGTCCACGTCAAAGTGGGCTTAAATCTTGAACGCATCCAAATGCCATTTCTTTTCGGGAAAACAATAAGTTTCTAGGATTACAGCGTACGTGAAGTTTCTGGATGTTCGCCGTGGGCTAGTTCGAAAATGATTCAGGGTGGGTAGCGCTGGGCATAACCTTGGGAGTAGTTGGACCTTTTGCTCTTAGGAACAAGAAGATAAGTAGGAAAAATGAGTATGCCGTTTGGATTTGCCCCCGGGGGCGACGACAACAATGAGTTAGCTGACATGCTCGAAAACATGGGTCGCATGCTTCGCAATGGCGGCGATCCATCCGGTGGATCCGTTAACTGGACTAGCGCGCACACCGCCTCGGAACAGGCCTTGAAAAAAGCTGGAGATCCAGCAATCAATGAAACTGACAACGAAAAGCTCCGGTCAGCTGCGGACTTAGCGGATTTGTGGCTCAATGATGCCACCACAATTCCAAGTGCAGGCCACACCATCAATGGTGTAACTCGAACTCAGTGGCTAGCTTCGACATTTGATTCTTGGAAAGTAGTTGTACAACCGGTAGCCGATGCTATGTCTGGTGTCATGACTGGGATGTTGCCTTCAGGCAACGATGCAGGAACCATAAATATTCCTGAAGAGTTACTTTCAAGTCTTCCAGATGAGGTTGCTGCAAATCTTCGCGAAACATTGGCCTCGCCTGACTTTGCCGCAATCACTGGCCCACTTATGGCAATGGCGAAGTCAATGGGCGCAACAATGTTTGGCACGCAATTTGGTCAAGCCCTGGGACAAATGACATCTGAAGTTTTGAGTAACTCTGATGTTGGCATTCCATTAAATGCCTCAGGCAAACCTGGTTTGGTTATCTCAAATACCAATACATTTATTCAGGGACTTTCGATTGATGAATCCGAAGCCAGGCTCTACATAACACTTCGCGAACTCGCGCATCAAAGGTTGTTTACTGCTGCCCCTTGGATTCAGTCCCAGTTGATGGCTGCGATTTCGGACTATGCCAGAGGCGTCAAGATTGACACCAGTGCAATCGAACAAGCCATGACGCAAATTGATCCATCAAATCCAGACAGCATCAACAGCATGATGACGTCTTCGTTATTCGAGCCAACTCAAACTCCGGAGCAAGTAGCAGCTCTAACCCGAATTGAGCTGCTCTTGGCGCTCATTGAAGGTTGGGTCACTGTCGTGGTAACCCAAGCAGCTGGAACCCGTTTGCAATCCGCTGGTGCCCTTGAAGAGGTGTTCAGGCGACGTCGGGCCGCTGGTGGACCTGCAGAAAAGGTATTCGGTGGATTAATCGGATTGGAAATGCGTCCGCGTCGAATGCGAGAAGCAGCAGCACTGTGGCTGAGGTTAGCCGAGACCAAAGGCATAGCTGCTCGAGACGCATTATGGTCTCATCCAGACTTGCTACCCCGAGATTCTGACATCGATGACATTGAAGCTTTTTTGGCAACTGGAACTGAAGACTTAATGGCTGAACTCAATAAAGCAATTGAATCTTCAAAAGAGGATCCAGAAAACAATTCTTAGCTTAAGAATTTTGGCTTAGTCAAAAGTTATTCTGGCTTGAAATACTGCTGCGCATGTGAGTAGCCATCCAAATAGGCTTTAGCTTTTTCATGCTGGGGAAATTTATTCATCAGCTCATAAAACGCTGGGCTGTGATCGGTGACAAGTAAATGAATCAACTCGTGAACAATTACCGAATCAATAACGTAACTTGGCATGCGTTGCATGCGATGGGAAAGACGGATGGTGCCTTCATCTGGAGTGCAGGAACCCCAGCGAGAATTTTGGTTAGTCACCCAGCGAATAGTTACGGGTACTTTATGAGTTTCAAATAGATCTTGACCTAGGTACTTACGGGAAAGTGAACGCGCCCGCAGCTCAAGAGATTCCTGCGAACTAGTTCGCTCGTCTCGATCATCAAGCCGATTAACTAATTCGACCACGTACGCATAAATATCGCGCTTTGCCATTCTGGTTGGCACGGTTACAACGGTTTTATCGTTGTCGCGATACGCAGTTACATTCCGCTTTGCTCGCTTACTTCGCTTTACTTCAACTTTGGTCAAGTCAGTGCGCTGATAAACGAATTCCACTGCTTCATCTGCAGTTAGGCCGCCAAGAGTTTCAAGCGAGGCGTCATCGGGATCGAAAAGCGAAGGCTGATTTGGTCCGGACACATTTCTCAGGCTAGCCCAATCGCCTGTCAAAAAGATGAAGCTCTCGAGCCGCGTGCTCAAACATTCGCCTTCCCCTTGCGAATGTCGGCTCGTTATCTCGAGAGCTTCAATTCGTGAAACCTACGCGCTAGTAATGCATTAACGCAACGTAATTGAGCAAGTATTGAGTTTTGCTGTGGACAAGGCTGGGGACTAACTGGGGATAGATGCCGATTTACCTGGGGATTACTGGTTAACAACTTGGGGATAGATTGATTGTGACCGTGTGAAAATAGCCTTTAATCAGGCATTATGTTGTCCACGGAATGTGGAAAGAAAATAGTTTTATCCCCATGAGGCAAATGTCTAAATTCACAGTTTGTGTCCAGAAGAAGTACAACCTTGGTTGCGTAAATAGCTGAGTTGGAAAGTAACACATTGGCTTTGTGGAACGTTGATTTCTTACACAAGTCTCTAACTTCAAACTTCCTTAATGAAAATAACCAATCCAAAGTTTGCACCGGGTGTTCGACTCTACGAACGAGATCAATCTCAAATCCAAATTGGAATAAATCCAAGTTCAGCACTTGTTGTCGATAAGAAAGTTGGCATGGCAATTGGGAAACTACTTACCGGAGCACATTCAGTCTCTGAAATCTGCCAACAACTCGTTAGCAAAGGGCACGATTTAAACTCAAGTGAGAATTTCATTAGGCAACTAATCGATGTTGGCTTGGTGGAACCTGGGCCAATTGCTGCAACCCATGATGATAAAAATCCATTAAGTGAAATTCAAAGGCTAAATCTTTTACGAGAAACTTCTGGTGACCTAGATGCCATAAATAGACGAATTGGATGTGAAATTTCAATTCGGGGAACTGGTCGCCTTGGCATGACCGTTTGTCTGATGCTCGCAAGTTCCGGTTTTCCAAACATCAGTGTTCACGATTCAACTTTGGTTAGTGAATCCGATTTAACGCCTTGGGGTGCATCTCGAATTGATGTGGGGATTCGGCGAGATGTAGTTGCCAAAACATTAGTGGAGAAAATGGTTCGAGGATTTTCGGCGCACAAAAATTCTTTGCGATTTCGAGCCAGTCAAAAAATTGAAATCTTATTGCCCGAACAGCGGGCGGATTTTCCCTGGATTTCGGCGACCAGCGCAGACCACCTAGTGGCAACGGATACCCCACATCTATTTGCTGTAACCAGTTCAAGTGAGAGCCTCATAAGTTCCGTCATTAACCCTGGCAAGGCTCCATGCCTTCGATGCATGCATCTACATCGCTGCGATCAAGATCCGCAGTGGCCGATCATTGACCTGCAGGTTAGTCAGAATCCAGTTGTTGATAGTTCCCCAATTTCATTGATCTTGAAAACTGCTTTGGAGGTAGTTCAAATCGTTTCAGTTTGGGTGGACCAATCCGAAACTCCCGAGCCCCATATCGTGAAATTAGTGAAATCCAAGTCTTCACTTGAGACCTATCCCACGTTCTTTCACCCCTCCTGCGGATGCCGATGGGACTTAACTGCCTGACAATTGGGTGTGAGCGATTTATCCCAAAGTGGCATGACCCGAAGTGCGCGGATTGCAGCACTGCCGATTCGCCATGCCGGCCGCCGTGCCCTTGGTCTAGGTAAGCGCTTAGGTGGAATGTCAGCTCAAGATGCCACTGCGCAAGCGCAGGCCAAGACTGCTGAACAAATCTTTAGTGTCCTTGGCGAACTCAAGGGTGGCGCAATGAAGCTGGGACAGGCTTTGAGCGTCTTTGAATCGGTACTCCCTGATGATGTAGCTGGCCCGTACCGAGAATCGCTGACCAAATTGCAAGACTCTGCGCCACCAATGGCGATCGAATCAGTACACCAGGTTCTAAAAGAATCACTTGGAGAAAACTGGCGCGAACGATTCACTTCATTTGATGACGAACCAGCTGCAGCCGCTTCAATCGGGCAAGTCCATCGCGCAGTTTGGCATGACGGTCGCGATGTTGCGGTAAAGATTCAATATCCAGGAGCATCGGGCGCACTTCTAGCAGACCTGCAGCAACTTTCTCGTTTCGGAAGATTGTTTGCTGGCTTCTTCCCGGGCATTGACGTCCGAGCGATCTTGCGCGAACTTACCGATTGTGTCGCCGAAGAACTTGATTACTTACACGAATCCAAAGTGCAACGAAAGTTCGCAGTTGGATTCGATGGTCACCCGGATTACTTCATACCGCACGTACTGGCTGCGGCCGAGAACGTGATTGTTACCGAATGGGTCGAAGGCAAATCACTTGCTCGTTTGATTGAATCTGGCACGCAAGAAGAGCGTGATCACTTTGGAAAGATGTATCTGCGATTCTTGCTTTCTGGACCTAGCCAAGTTGGATTGCTGCACGCAGACCCGCATCCAGGAAACTTCAAAGTTATGCCGGATGGTCGACTAGCGATTCTTGATTTTGGAGCCACTGCAGACCTGCCCGATGGGCTGCCGCCTGCAATGGGAACTCTGTTAAAGATCGCACTAGTTGGGGATTCGGAATCAGTAGTTGCTGGCCTACGTGAAGAAGGATTCATTCGCCCTGGCATTGAATTAGATCCGCAGTCACTACTTGATTACCTGGGACCATTTACTGAGCCAGCCCAGGTTCCAGTATTCAAGCACAATCGCGAATGGATTCGCGAACAGTTTGAGCGAACCAGTGACCCACGAAATGCAGACTGGTCAATTGGTATGAAGATTAATCTGCCGCCAAACTACGTAATGATTCACCGAGTTTGGTTGGGCAGTATCGGGGTTCTATGCCAACTCGAATCAGAGTTTTCAGTTCGCGATGAATTCGCGCAATGGGTACCTGGATTTGCTGAGGAAGTAAAGAGCTAAAACTTTAGGTCGCGCAGCAGCGTTGACTGTTCGCGATATCCCTTGCCATCGGTATGGCGAGACTTTGCCCAAGAAATACTCAGATGAGTTTTGGCCCGAGTCATGGCAACGTAAAGCAGTCGACGTTCCTCATTGAATTCAGCTGCAGTCGTAGCGTGCGAAATCGGAAGTAAACCTTCACTAACGCCAGCGATAAAGACTGCTTCCCATTCCAGGCCCTTTGCGGCGTGAATTGATGCCAGAGTTACCGCATTTGCACTTGGTGCGAATTCCATTTCACTACGTAAGTCCAAAGACTTAACGAAGTCCGGAAGCTGGGCCGTTGCATCTTTGGCTTGCAGTTCGTCAGCTAAGTCCACAATCGTGTTCAATGACTCCCAGGTTTCGCGAGCTGCTCGCCCACTGTCTGGCGCCTGCGCCTTCCAACCAACCGAGCTCAAGATATCTCGAACCGTTTCAGCCATTGCCTTGGTTCCAGTTACGTGCAATCCTGCCCGCAGATTCAACAAGGCATTTTTAACTTCGGCTCGCTCAAAGAATCTCTCAGCACCACGCAACGAAATTGGTACGCCTAATGCGCTTAGCTCTGCTTCAAATATTTCAGACTGGCTATTGATTCGGTACAACACCGCAATATCTCTCGGCGCGTTTCCCTTGGCAATCAGATCCAGTATCTGTTTTCCAATTTTTTGCGCCTCTTCTTCGTCATTCGCGTAGGCATTCAGGTTTACCGCAGGACCTTTACCTCGCTGAGATACCAGGCGAACTGGGCTGGTTGCATCTTTGGCCAAGACTTGATTTGCGATCGCAATAATTGGTTCCGTACTGCGATACGAATGGCTAAGTTGAAAATCTTGAGTGCGAGCGAAGTGTGATTTGAAATCAATTAAGTACTTTGAAGTAGCACCGGAGAATGAATAGATTGTCTGAGCCGGATCGCCAACAACACAAACGTCATCGCGATCGCCCAGCCAAAGGTTTAGTAATTCAAATTGAACTGGGCTAACGTCCTGGAACTCATCAACTGTGAAATGTCGATACTGCTTACGAACCGCAGACGCCATCTCTGGATAGTTCTCCATCATTGCTGTCGTTAACAGAAGTACGTCTTCGAAGTCCATGGCGTGCGCTTCATCTAGGCGCGTTAAGTAAGCTTCAAAAACTTTAGAGACTTTTTCTATTGTTAAATCTCCACTTAGATCGCGCCGGACTTCAACAGCTTTTTCGCGATAAGCATCTGGTGAAAGGATGTTGACTTTTGCCCATTCGATTTCGGCAGCTAAATCCCGAATTGAATCCTTGTCATTAGCTACTCGGCAAAGGGTTGCAGCATCGGCAACGAAACGAAATTTACTTGGCATCAAGTCCGGCAGGCTTGAGTTGAAGAATTGTGGATAGAAAAATCTAAGTTGTCGCAACGCTGCGCTGTGGAATGTTCTTACTTGAACCCCAGAAACCCCAAGTTGCCCTAGACGATTTCGAAGTTCACCTGCAGCTCTAGTTGTGAAAGTTACAGCTAAAGTTTGGCTCGGATCATGCACTCCACTTGCTACCGCGTGAGCGATGCGGTGTGTGATGGTTCGCGTCTTGCCGGTACCCGCGCCAGCGAAAATCGCTACTGGCCCCGAAACACATTCGGCCGCAGCGCGTTGCTGATCGTCTAGAGCTTTAAGAATGTCGGGCACTGCCCTATTGTGCCAAGCCCCTACGACAGTCCCTTAAGGGACGTCGCAGGAATCTGTAGGTTTACAGTCCTAGCAGGGTTTTGACTTCACCAATGCTGGGATTGGTACGTGTTGAGCCATCTGGGAACACCAGAGTAGGAACGACAGCATTTCCGCCATTTACGCTCATGACAAAGTCAGCGGCACTGGGATCCTGTTCAATATCCACTTCGTTGTATTCAATACCTTCACGACCCATTTGAGCTTTCAAGCGCTGGCAGTACCCACACCATGGAGTGCTGTACATGGTTACTTTTTCACTCATTGTTTCTCCGAACTCGTAATTGATGGCTTACTAACTTCGACACCACTGGATTGGAATATCTTCACCGTACCAAGACTGGATCAGTCTAAATGCGATAGACACTGGACTCGGAAGTTTGAGAGTTTGCGCTTGGCAGGCCACAGTGAACTCGTCCCGAGAAAACCATTGCACTTCTGTCATTTCCTCGTCGTGCATTTCAACTTCAGTACTTGTGGCAACAGCGCGGTAAGCCAGCATCAAGGACGCAGGGAATGGCCATGGTTGCGATCCCATGTACCTAAGTGATTGCAGATCCACATGAATTCCCGATTCTTCGTAAACCTCGCGAATTACTGCTGCTTCACAAGACTCACCTGCTTCAACGAATCCTGCCAAGGTTGAAAGCCAGCCTTCTGGCCATTCTCGACGGCGTCCCAGCAAGATTCGTCCGGCAAGATCTTCAACGGCTACGATCATCGCCGGTTCAGTGCGAGGGTAATGCTCAGAATCGTGAACATTACATTTGCGCGACCAGCCAGCCATAGCAATGTCTGTCTTTGCTCCGCACTTTGGACAATACTGATGACCTTCGTGCCAAGCAGCCAGGGCAATCGCTGCAGTAGCAAGTCCAACATCCGTTGCAGATAGCGCAGCACCAACGTCTCGCAAGCTTGCCCAGTTCACATCAGTTAAGCCAACTTCGTCTTCCATGATTGCGATGTAAGTGTGATCATTATCAGCGCCCAAGAACACCGCTACCTCTTGCGCAGCAGAATGCGACATCTTGAGTGCCCAAGGCTTTACCCAAACAATCGATAGTTCAGCTGTTACCGGAATGTTGCGATCATGTAGAACTAAAACTCTGGTGGTGTCTGCTGCCCACGCTTGCTCAAACCACTGCGGATTTGAACGTAACTCTGCCAGGCGATCAACTGTGAATCGCGCCAACGGCAAATCGTTCATTAAGGAGTCCACAAATAGCGATCTTACGCTCTTACGCATAGTCTGCAGATATGAGAGTTGCGACCTGGAATTTACTGCATGGGATTGCTCTGGTGGATCCGCAAGAGGCGCCAAACCTAGCTCAGGTTGCAAGTTCAATTTCTGCCGATCTAATCGGTTTGCAGGAAGTTGACAGGCAGCAAGAGCGAAGTAACTACGAGCATCAAACTAAGACGATCGCCGATGCCATGGGACTTCCATACTGGGTTTACGCTCCGGCAATCACCGGCACGCCAGGTGAATCATGGGAAGGCGCAACTGACTCCCACATCCACTCGCATCAACATTCCGAATCTGACCAGGACCAACCGCATTACGGTGTTGGCCTAGCTTCGCGCTACCCACTTACCAACATTGAGGTCATGAGATTTAAGGCAGCGCCAATTTCGCTTCCGCTTCTAGTGCCAAGTAATCCGCGACCAAGAATGATCAAGGTTGCTGACGAGCCACGAGTTGCCATTATTGCTGATGCGGAAACTCCATTAGGCACTTTCACAGTCGCAACTACTCACCTAAGTTTTGTGCCCGGATTTAACGTCAAGCAATTGCGCCAATTAACAAAGCAGTTAGCTCTTCGTTCAAATCCAGTTTTGATTTTTGGGGACTTCAACTTGCCAGGAAAACTTGCAAAGTTCGCATCTCGTTGGGACAGCTTGGCAGAGTTACCGACTTATCCAACTTTCAAACCACGTATCCAGTTTGATCATGTAATCGCCCGAGGATTAAACGAAGAAACAATTCAGCGGGCAAAAGCGTCGGCTGAAGTTTTACAGTTACCGATAAGCGATCACTGCGCACTGGTTGTCGAAGTTACGAGATAAGTTCAGCTAGTTCTTCGAGCGATAGCAAGTTCTTCGCTGGCGTTATTTCTTGATCAGCAACGTAATAGAAAACTGCTTGAATCTGATCTGGATTTACACCCAAAGTTAGAGCTGCTGCTTGTC